>CAMURE010000007.1 GCA_947097375.1 uncultured Candidatus Saccharibacteria bacterium | reverse complement strand
ACGTGCCATGTGTTTACATACTTTCATCTAAGAATATGGTCTATTGTACAAATCTTATATTTCTCTCTCTCTCTCTCTCGTGATTTGTCAATACTTTTTACAACTTTCTAGCTATTTTGCAACCGCAACCACTTTACTCATTCCTGGATATGTAGTATAATTAACAACATGAATATATCATCCTGGCTAAAGAATACCGCCAGACAGTTAAAAGCTATCGGTATTGCGTCGGCACGGTTGGACGCCGAGCTGATATTAGCTAACACTTTACGGAAAAACCGGACGTACCTGCATGCGCACCTGGATGAGGAGATTGACCCGTGGCGGGTTGATATCGCTGACGCCAGGCTGAGCCTGCGCCTTGATCGAGTGCCACTGGCGTATATTTTGGGCTACAAGGAATTTTACGGACGGAAATTTACTGTTTCACCGGCCGTCCTGGTGCCGCGGCCAGAGTCAGAGGAGATGATTACCCTGTTTTTAGCGCTGACAGCCGGCGAGATCGCACCAAAGACGCTAATTGATATCGGCACCGGTTCGGGCTGCCTCGGCATTACAGCAGCGCTAGAGCGGCCGTCCCTGCGGGTTATTCTATCTGACATTAGTCCACGAGCCTTAAAAGTTGCCGAGAAAAACGCAGATATTTTGCACGCACAAGTAGCATTGCAGCGACAATCGCTCCTCTCTGGGCAGATTGAGCCAGTAGATTATATCTTTGCTAATTTACCGTATGTTGACCAATCCTGGGAGTTCTCGCCAGAACTGCGTCACGAACCCGCTGAAGCGCTGTTTGCGGTGGATAATGGCCTGCGGTTAATCGAGACACTTATTGAGCAAGCACCGCGCCACTTGACGGCGGATGGTCTGCTTTTTCTGGAAGCCGATCCGCGACAGCACCAGGCAATTCTCCATAAAGCAGAGCACCACGGCCTTCACGAGGTAGAGACGCGCGGCTTTATCCTCGTCCTACGCCTTGTAAGCACCAAGTGTTAGCTTAACCCTCCGTTCCTTACCGTCACGCAGGATGGTGAGCTCCACCGTCTCACCCGGCAGAAATTCAGAGACGAGACTGCTGAGTCCACCCTGTTCACCAATCAGCTTATCATTTACTTTAGTAATGATATCGCCGTTCTTGATGCCCGCCTTGTCTGCTGGCCCATCAGCGATGACCGCTGATTTACTACGCGAGCCGCCGACATATGCACCGCTTTTGACTGGTAATTTGTACTCAGCACGAACTTCAGGGGTAATCGCGATATATTGCACGCCGATATATGATTTCTGAATTTTTCCAGAACTCAGCACACTGCGCACCAGCCCCTTGGTAGCGGCAATCGGAATTGCAAAGCCCACACTCTGTGCATCCGAGACAATTGCTGTATTGATACCGATGACTTGCCCCGACATATTGAGGAGCGGCCCTCCGGAGTTGCCCGGATTTATCGCAGCATCGGTCTGAAGCAAATCAGTCAGACTCTCGGCTGCGTCACTATGCTCACTAGTAGCGGCTTGAACTGGCCGACCTTTTCCTGAGATAATGCCTGTGGTCACAGTATTTTGATAACGACCGAGCGAATTACCGATCGCGATCACCTTCTGGCCGACACGCACGGTGCTTGAATCACCCAGCGTGGCTGCCGGCAGGTCATTCACGCCATTGATCTTGAGAAACGCCACATCATTTAGTGGGTCGGCACCAACAAGCTTGACGTCCGTATATTGTGTACCGTCACTACCCATGATCTCGATTGTTTCGGCATCTTTGACGACATGTTTATTTGTCAAAATATAGCCGTCCTTGCTGATAATAATCCCCGTACCAGCACCTTGCTGCACTGTCGCACGCGAAAATGTTCGGCCATTCTTAGTAGTTACAATTGAAACCACACTTTTCGATACGCGCTGCACAACCTCGCTGATATCCGCTTCGTCGCGTGACATGACGAGGTTGCCATCAGGAGTAGATTGAGCAGGCTGTTTACTAAACTGCATCATGAGCCACGATCCCAGTACCGCCGCCCCAACCATCAGCCACACAACCGTGATAACACAAGCGCTAATTAGTGCCAGTTTTCTACGACGCGGCACGCCCGGTCGAGATTGGGTCTGCTGAACTGAACGAGGTTCTTGCTCCACTATAGTGTCACCGAGTTAAAAAATAGCAAAATGGTCAGAATGAGGGCTGAGACCAAGATAGCTGGACCAGCAATTTCAGCAACAACGATCGTTTTATGCTTGTGCCAAGAAGTATAAATACGTTCAGCCACAAATGATAGTAATGCAAAGATGATTGTCGCCTGCGGCAGCTGCAAGGCGTTTACTCCGAGTAGTGCATAGCCAAACGTCCAGTAATGCGCCAGCCAGCCAATTTCTGCAAATACCAGACCCCACGCCAGGCTGAGTACGGTAATTTGCTCCTCACGAAATGTCGATAGAAAATGCCGGGCCGTACCATAGCCAATGATCAACGCACAAACCACGACTGCTGCTGCTGGCCATTCATGTGATACCGCAAACAATGCCGCCGTACCAATAAATACCGCGAGACCTGCCTGTAGCGTCATCTGCCAGCGCTTTGATAGTGGCTTGATGGCGACAAGCCATATCGCATAAAATACCGCTAGCGCAATTCGTAGCTCCAGTGTCGCTTGCGGCGCATACATTAGTGTCACCACACCGAGTCCCACTACTACGTCAACGAGACTCCCTTGAATATTTGTTAGCCAGAACTTGGGTCGCACTGACAATGTACGCCATTTACTCAGCAGCACCAGCACAATCGCCGCCAGTGGATAGTGAATCTCCTGCGACATCCAAAATAGGACCGCCACCATCCCTAAATTAAGCGCGTAATAAGCGATATTACTGAGAAGTGACCGTCGCCTGGCTGTTTTTTTCAGAAACTCCATTACCACCCTATTATACCAAATTACGGTCCAATTATCACCACGAAATCGGCTTCGGCCGGTAAGTTGAACGCCGGTTTACCCTCGGTCAAGGTCACACCATATAGTTCTTTAATCTTGTTAGCAGAAGCTTGTTTGGACTTACCCGACTCCAGCTGATAAACCTTGTATTTTTCAGTAATTTTCTGTGGAGAGTTACCAACATTAACGACATTGAGTGATGCTGCCGTAAGGCGATCGGCCTCAGATTTGGCTGCCCCAACCACGCCACTACCATTCAGTACTAAGACGCGCGCTTTTTCCTTGGCGAGGGCATCGCCGTATATTTCTACCTTAATGAATGATCGAATTTGTGAATAATTAAACTGACCGGCTGTCGGCACGACCACACTGGAAGTGCCAACCCTACTCGTACCGAGCAAAATATTATCCTTCTCAATAAAGCTGAGGCGATGAATGTCAGTGTCTTTTATCTTAGAGGCAACATCCATTACCGTACGGACCTCTTTGGCATCAACATTAGTGCGCAAATTCTTGCCCATGGCGTCCATCAGCGCCGTCACCTTGCCAAGATCAGTTAGCGTACCTGTCGAGGCTGCTTTATTCTTGAGCGCCATCAATACCAACTGTTGGTTTTTCTCGCGGTCAAAATTCGACTTATCCAGCCCATAGGAGCCACCCAGCGCACCACGTGCTCGCGAGAAATATAATGCTTTATCACCATCCATATCATTTGGCCCATTCTTAAAGTGAATGTAGTGTCCCGTTGGACAGCGCTGCTTCCGCTGCTCTGCCGACAAGCCCTTCTCCCGACACATCCAGTCAACACTTGGGTCAAACACACCGCGCGGATCATCACTCTGTACGTTTACCGTCACGCCGCCAACTGCGTTAACAGCGTCCTTGATCACTTGAGCATTCACATGTGCCACATACTGGAGGTCCATACCAAAAATCTTGCCAACAAACTCGCGACTAGCCTCCATCCGCTTTCTCTCGGCCTGCTCATCATTACCCTTAGCAATACAGTCAAAATACTCATTGATCTTGCCTGCGCTACCAGAATTACAAACCCGCCCAAACTGCACGTATAGGTCGCGCGGAATGCTGAACATATAGGCGTCGTGTTTCTTCTGATCAATACTGAGCACCATCATCGAGTCAGTCAAGGTCGCGCCCGGGTGCTCCGGGTCGTCATCCGTCGTACCGAGAATCAGCATGTTACTTCGCCCGTGTGCATCCACTTTCAGCGGCTGATTCTGGAACAAATCAATCAGGCTACCACCACCAAACACTCGCCCGGCATTAACCCATGCCTTGTATAGTAAAAATCCGCCCACTAAAATTATTAGCGCCACAATCACCAGAATAACAATCTTCAGCTTGCGACGTTTTTTGTGCGATTTCTTACGCTTCTCTCGCGGCGTTTCGGGTTTCTGAATATCAAGGTCTTTGAGTGAATTGCTAATATCTTCATCAATATCGGCAGTCGAAGAGGTCGCGAGGCGAATCCGGTCAGCTTGCGACAGCGACTGGCGCGGCGCTGCGGCCGGTCTACCAAGTGGCTGCACTGGGGCAGAATGTACTGCGGGACGCGGAGGCGTAACTGCTCGCCCCGGCGGCATGCCACCCAAACGAGACCGCTGAACCCTCCGCGGTACAAATCCATCGACCGAATTCCTATTTGAAATTTTCACTGCTCCTTATTATAGCACACTTCTCTATCGATCAAGCTTTTGGTTTTCGCCACCAAACCATGTATAATAAGGCGGATGGATGCTCATTTTCTCGATCGACACCCTCGTCTAAGGGACAGTCTGGGACTGATTATTTTTGTGATTGGGGTGATTATCGGGACGATTTTGATAAACACCTTTGTCTTTCGTAGTTTTGGCGTACAGGGACCAAGCATGGAAAACACGATGCACACCAATGACCGCTTGATCGTTGACCGACTGTCGGTCACGATGAAACAGCTTCAAAATCAGCAATATATCCCCAAGCGCGGCCAAATTATCGTCTTTAAAAACCCTAATTACAATCCAACCCTCGGTCATGATGAATATATCGTCAAACGGGTCATCGCTTTTGCTGGTGAGCGCGTCACCGTTAAGGATGGCGTCGTTACCGTCTATAACACCGAGCATCCAAACGGCTTTAACCCCGATACAACTATCAACAAAAACGAACCAAAGTCACCGACCTCTGGCGATGTTGACACCAAAGTGTCCGAAGGGACGGTTTTCGTGATGGGTGATAATCGTGAGGGTAATTTTTCGTGTGATTCGCGTAACTGCATGGGTAACATTCCGCTATACGACATCGTTGGACCGGTCATCGCCCGTATTTTCCCCTTCACACAGATCAGAGGGTTTTAACAATCAGCCAATCAAGTCGCGGATCCGCTCAAAATCCGCTTGGTCTTTGAACGGAATGATAATCTGACCGGCACCGCGTTTACTAGCGCGAACTGTAATGTCAGCATGAAGTTTTTTCGATAGGCGCGCTACTGACGAGGCATGCAGTGGCTCGACCGGCTTTGGATCTGGCGCGTGGCCCGACGGCTGCCGTGCTCGCTTCCAGGCGGCAATCATCTGCTCAAGCTTGCGTACGCTCCAACCCTGATCAATCGTCTGCTGCAATAAACCCTCTGCCACGTCATCTGGTAGCCCCACCAATGTTCGCGCCTGCCCTTCAGAAATCTTATTTTCAAACAGCGCCGTCCGCACCATGCTTGGTAATTTCAAGAGACGCAGCGTATTACTGATGGCGCTGACCGATTTGCCGCCGACGTGCTGGCCGATTTGTTCTAGCGTCATATTAAACTGGTCACGCAGTTTCATATAGGCCGTCGCCGTCTCTAGCGGATTGAGGTCGCGTCGCTGCAGATTCTCGATCAGCGATACCTCTAATCGGTGCTGATCGCTCAAGCTGCGAATGATACTCGGTATCTCCACTAATCCGGCCAGCTGTGCTGCTCGCCAGCGCCGCTCACCAGCAACAATCATAAACTGAGACCCGTGTGGCGTCACGACGATCGGCTGCACCACGCCGTGACGACGGATCGAATCGGCCAGTTCACGCAGCGCTTCCTCATCAAAGAATCGCCGCGGCTGGCCTGGATCTGGAGTAATATCGGTAATTGGTATCTGACGTAATTGCGACATTGTCGCATCTTGACCAGCCGTCGGGTCAAAGGCCTCGTCAAACAAATTTGTCGGTATCAGCGAATCAAATCCCCGCCCAAGTCCCTTTTTCATCCTTCAATCCTCTCGATAATTTCTTTGGTCAGCGCGTGGTAGGCCCGCGAGCCCTTTGAGAAACGATCGTACACGCCAACCGGCACGCCGTGACTTGGCGCCTCGGCAAGGCGAATATTGCGCGGAATCGTCGTCTTGAAAATCGTATCAGCAAAATGCTTTTTTATTTCATCATATACCTGACTCGACAGGGTTGTTCGCGAATCAACCATGGTGGTCACCACGCCAAGTAGCCGCAGATGTGGATTGAGTCCCTTGCGAACCAACTTCATCGTCTCCATGAGTTGCCCTAGCCCCTCTAATGCATAAAACTCTGCCTGTACCGGTAGCAAGACATACTGCGCTGCGATCAGCCCATTCACAGTCAGTAGACTCAGACTCGGTGGGCTATCGATGATCACATAATCATACCCAGCGAGACTCGCCAGCGCCTGCCGCAGCCGCATGAACCGCCCCTCGGCTTGGGCCAGCTCGACCTCAGTATTTGCTAAGTGTGGTGTTGCCGGTGCAATCGACAGGTTTTTAATGTCAGTCTGAATAATTATATTGTTCAGAGCCGTCTGACCAGTCACCACCTCAGTCATCGTCGCACCCAAGCCTTGCTTATCAATACCGAGGCCACTGGTGGCATTTCCTTGCGGATCAAAGTCAACGATCAGCGTCCGCTTACCGGCTTTTGCCAAAAAATATGCCACATTAATTGAAGTCGTTGTCTTGCCAACACCACCCTTTTGATTTGTCACCGCAATAATCTTTGTCATTGATACCCCTTCTGCTTACCTCATTGTACCATAGTTTCGGCCATAAAAATACCGCCCTCATCGCGGGGCGGCATGCTAATTCATCAGTTATTTGATCGAGGTAATTTCAATCCTAGTGTACTTCTGGCGATGGCCAGTTTCTTTGTGAACGCGTTTCTTGCTCTTGTAGCGGATGACGCGGATCTTGTCGCCCTTGACTTCCGCTTCAACAACCTTCGCCTTTACTACGACGCCCTTCACTGTTGGCGTGCCGACCTTTGTGTTATCACCATCAATCACTAAAAGTGCGTCGAGAGTGAGTTCTTTTGTGCCTTCAGGGAGGAGATCCACCAAGAGGGACTCTTTTTCGCTGACAATATATTGCTTGCCAGAGATTTTTACGACTGCTTTCATTTCGTTCCTTAATAATTAGTTTTCAATCTGTTCCATTGTACCAGAGATGCTGCGATAAATCAAACTCGCCAGATCACCGGGCCGAACCAATTCTCTCCAGGAAACACCGTTCGATCACAGCAAACCATTTGTCGTTTGTACACATCCTCGCCCGCTATAGCCTGCGTCACCACGACCGTTCTGTCATCCCCCTTGCGAGCGATGTCCATAAGCCCCTGCGCCACCCCGCTAACCGTTTGCGGAGAAAACCTAGATTCCGGTATGCACTTTTCCAGTTCAAAGCGCGTCACCCGGTCAGTCCCAAAATCACCGGTAATTCCGTCTGTACAGCAAACTATCATGTCTCCCCGCCCAACCTCAACGGAGCCATACTGATGCTTTCTATCAATCAGATCATAACCGAGAGCCTTATCCAAAACGTTACCCTCACCATCATCTCTCGTTAGCTGATACCAATTTCCATCACGTCGCAGATAGATACGGGAATCACCGATATTGGCCCATACAGCAAACGTTTTTCCATCGTGCTTCACCATTTGTGCGACGCTTGCAGTGGTTTCGCCTAAAGATGGATCTTTCCGTATGATATCAGAAATTACATTCAAACTGGCAGTAAGCTCTATACTCGCATACTCAGGAGTTTGGCTACGAATTTCCTGAGGATTGAACTTACGATACATCTCCTCTAGTAGTTTGGCCGCCTTACGGGCTACCGCTCCGCCGCCCCTTATACTACCAATACCATCAAATACCGCCGTTATTCCATATTCAGGTAACACCAAATGTGCGTCCTCACCATGGACAGCCCGCTCCGACACATCACTTTCAAAACCGCCAACTGACCGTAACCGCCCATTTGTTAATGGAACGTTCCGTATTTCCTCTGGGTGAGGAAGCTCCTGTATGGTACCATTACGAGAGCCGGCATCTTTCACATGGATGACATCACCTTTTTTACAAAGCACCACATGACCATCTTTACACAATCGCGAGACTGTATTTAGAGGGTAGCTGTCCGCCTCTTCGGGCATTCCTAAGTCCTCCCTTCCAATCCTGACCGTCTGGCTTGGCGGTAACGGGATAGAATCTAACCGGTAAGGGGACACCAGACTGATAGCAGAATAAGGGTTATTTCCTTTCTGTACAACTCCAACAGCAACCTCTCCGAGATATAAACGAGCAATTAATTGACCATCGATAGTTTTTTCACCCATACGCTTATCCAGATTACTAACACTACCTAGATACCTGGCATTCAAACCTGTCGGTATCTCACTACCATGGCCGTCACGAGGTACTACTCCTCTTACGGTATCAGTCTTGATAGAAAAACCATACAACTCACGCATGGATGACATAATACCACTAAATTACTTACTTGTCAATATCTTCATCCAGACCCTCTGTACTGGTATTGGATGACAGGATTGTAATGCATCCAGTCCAGCCTAAACTACCCACTTATCGGCAATATCCTACAGACTATTAATACAAACGCCGTAACCGATAAATACCGATCAGACCAGCGGCAACCGCGAGACTCGATATGCCAATAAGTAGATAACCATTATCACCAGTGTCGGCTAGTGATGTGCCAGATTTCTTCTGATTCTGGCTCTGAGCTGGATTTGGACTGCCCGGCTGCGGCTGTGGAGCCGGCGGCGTTGGTAAAGTGATTGTGAGTGGCCTTGTCACAGTCGAGGTATTGCCAGCGATATCGGTAAAGGTTAGCTTGACCGCGTGCACTCCATTGCCAAGCGCAGCGATAACATTGGCCGGCAGTGTCCAAGTTCCTCCTGCAACCGTCGCCGGATAGTCAACCCCATTAATAGTCACGGTCACCGTAGCAGAAGGATCATTCACTGTACCGCTCAAAGCAGGCGAAGCAGTCGTGGCTTGTTGCGTGCCAAGCGTACCAGTCGGTGCAATCGTATCAATCGTTAGTGCTAGCGGTGTTGACGGTGCTGATATATTACCAGCTGGCGTCTCTCTGCGGTACACCACGGTATGATTGCCGTCATTTAATGCATTCGGTAAAGTCACCTCAATCGGTCCCGCCGCCGTACAGTTGATAGTCTGCACCTCAACACCATCAACGATAAGATGCAGCTTGTCGGTAGCTGATGTACACTGCAATATCACCGTCGGTGTCGTGTTGTTGGTAATATTATCTGAGTCGCTAGCACCGGAATCAGAAGATGATTTAAGCGTTGCTTTCGCTGGTGGTGCAACAACATCAGCATCAACGTTGTAGGTTTTTGTCATAGTTGTACTAGTCGTATTGCCAGCCACGTCAGAAGCAATTACCGTTACATCAATCGTATGATCGGGGTCTGATACTAGCTCAGCACCCGGAACTGTCACTGCAAAGGCGCCGGTCCCATCAACAGTCGTCTCATACGTCGTACCATTAACCGTTACCCTCACCTTATCACCAGGACGAGTACCAGTAGCCAAGCCACGAATAATTTGCGGCGCAGCTGCTTCGGCGGCATTAATTGTATTATCAGCAGTCACCGAATCAACCGTAACCGCTGGAGCGGCCGGAGCAGTCGTATCAATTGTCACCGTTAGTGCCGGTGAGCCCTGCGAAGCATTACCAGCCGCATCGGTCTCAGTAAATGTTATTGCGTGATTACCCTCAGACAGTGGTGTTGTCGGAGCTACATTAACCGGACCAGGGCCAGTGCAATTTACCGCCCCATTCGCAACCCCATCTACATACAACGTCAAGGTGCTGCCTGTCTCAGTGCACATTAGCGTAAAGGCTGGTTTGGTTTTATTCGTAATATTATCCGAGTTGCTATCGCCAGTATCTGAAGGAGCGGTCATATCTGGAGCGGCAGCTGGTGTTACTGGCGGCTGTGAATCGCGCCACTGGGCGTACAGTGTCACGTCACCGGTCAACTGAATATTAGCACCAGCGGCGTAAGGCGTGCCTGTACCGTTTGCCTCGGTATTCCAGCCAGTGAACGCATGACCTACTTTCGTGAAGCTATTTGCTGCTATCTGAACAGTACTTATTATAATTGCCAACTGTATCGCTTATTGTCCCCGTGCCGGTATTTGCATCATAATGCACCTTATACTGATTAATCGTCCACTTGGCATACAGTGTTGTATTGGCATCTGGCATCGTGTCAGTGCCAAAGTTCCATGGATTAGTGAACCCGGCATCTTTATACCAACCGGCGAATGTGTGGCCGGTTTTGGTCGGCGGGGTTGGCTCAGTTGCCTTGGCGCCGTACTCTACCGTTTGTGGCGGTACAGGTGAACCATCCCGTGAATCAAAGGTAAGCGTATAGTTATTCTTGCGCCACTGGGCATACAACGTTACGTCGCCAGTTAGGTGGAAATTATCACCAGCTGCATATGCTGTGCCACCACCGTTAGCCATCATATTCCAACCAGTGAAGGCATGACCGGTTTTTGTAAAGTTACTGTTCGCCAACTGTACCGTAGCATCATAATTACCAACGGTATCTGGCGTTGCGCCGCTACCAGTATTTGCATCATAGTGCACCTTATACTGATTCACTGTCCACTTAGCATGAAGTGTTGTGTCAGCTGCCGGCATCGTGTCAGTCGTAAAATCCCAGGGTTGCGTAAATCCAGCGTCCTTGTACCAACCAGCGAACGTGTGACCGGCTTTAGTTGGCACTGCTGGTGCTGTTGCCTTCGCACCAAATACCACTGTTTGATCCGGTACAGTAGAGCCGCCCTTGGTATCAAAATGCAATGTATAGTTGTTGACCTGCCACTGCGCATATAGCGTTGTATCAGCCGTTATCGTCACTGCTGCACCTGTCGCATATGCTGTGCCACCACCATTAGCCATCGTATTCCAACCAGTGAAAGTATGGCCGGTTTTTGCCAAGTTACCGGTATTTGCTGCCACAGCCACTGTAGCACCAGAGCGAAGCGTCTCTCCTGTTGAGGCTGGCACTGTACCAGCATTAGCACCGTTTGCATTATACGAAAGGGTGAACAGATTATTCACCGTAATCGTTAGGTGTTTATCAAATGTCTGCCCTGCTTTGTTGGTAGCGCGAATACAAATTGCTAGCGTGGTATTCTGCTCATAGTCTGGTGACCGTGCTAGCTTGATCGTGTCGCCATCAATCGTCACAAGATTATTTTGCGCACCAGCACAGCCAAGCGTATAGGTGAAATCACCCTGTGGTGAGCCGACAGCGTCAGTACTCGTCAGCCGACCCAACACTGTCCCGACTGCGCTGTTCTCATCAATATTGGCAGCACCGGCATAGTCTACCGCGGTCACTGCATATGCTGTACAGTCTTTACCGCCATCAGCAATCGTCCATGCTTTTGCGTTCACCAAGTTGCTGCGCTGCGTATCCGCCAGGCAGAACTTGCTATTACCACCGCCGAGCTTGACGTTATTATTTACTGCCTGTCCCTGCCACGCCATCAATGTTGCATCATAATTTGGAGTCGATATCTTTATTCCATTGAGTAATCCGTCTGCATTTGTTAATTGACGGACATCCCAATGTGCCAGTGACTGGTCAAATTTCTCAGCACCAGCAAGCGCTAGGAGAGCATCTGACAATCGTGCGGTATTCCACTCACCAATTGGCTGATTAAACTTTTTGGCGTATGCCAATACTGCCACCATCGTCGTTACTTTGCTAACATCCCATTTTTGAATTGGCTGATTAAACTCGTAGGCATTGGTAAACGTGTTATCCATGTCAGTTACCTTAGCCGTATTCCAATTAGAAATGTCTTGGTTAAACTGGCGAGCTCCAGAGAATGTACTATTCAAACTCTGGACATTGGCGGTGTCCCATTGCCAGTCAGCACCTACACCCTTTAGGTTCTTGGCATCTCGAAACATATACGCCAGACTTACCACCTTGCCCATCCGCGGTTTATCGGTAGCCTTCACATCGAGATTCTCGGCACCATCAAAGGCATGCTCCATATTCAGCCACTCATTCGTACCCCACTGATCAATCGAAATAACTTTTAGCTTATCACCGGTAAAGTTAAAGAATATGCGCGGGAAAGCGCCGCTAATGCGAATCTGATACTCACCAGCTGTTGCATACGAACATACCGCATTACCCGTCTGACCGGTCAGCGTCACGCCATTACCGCATGCAACGTTGTAATTATAACCACTACCAAATGTCGGTATGGTAAACGTGTTGCCAGCTCCTTTTCGCGTATCAATAGTCATGACGAAGTCAGTTGAATTGATAGGATCAGCTTTTGCCAACTGGCTTGATGCTAGGTAGTGCATTGTCAACACGCCGACAATAGCCGCAACTACCGCATTCGCCAGCAACAATCGCTTTGTCTTTTGTGTTATCTTCATGCGTGATGCCCCCTGTTATTATTGTATATTTCGGTATTTAGAGTACTAACGACTACATTATACGCTAAGCATAAGCGTCTGGCAAGTAAAGATCATGTTCGATCAGATTTCACACGAACATGATCCAGATCGCCCACATACTACATTGTTCGCATGCAGCCAACCATCGACGTTACCGCCGTCCAAATGCATACCTACCGCTGGCACAACCTTGACGACACCGCCGGCCCGAGCATAATTACTGACTGCATCAGTTAATTCATACTCTCCACGCGGCGATATTTCAACATCGGCACAAGACTGAATCACTTGTTTGGTGAGAACGTACTTACCGGTGTTGGCAAAGTGACTTGGCGCCTCTTCTGGCTCTGGCTTTTCCACGATCTCTACAAAATTACCAGCCTCGTCTATCACAATCGCCCCGTACCGACTAATGTCATCGCCCGGTACTTCCTGAGCCAGCAGGCTACATTGACCGTCTGGCGTCGCCGCCAATAGCCGCGCCACTTCGCTTGAGCCATCGGCATTATACATAAAGTCATCACCCATCAGCACCACTGCCGACTCACCATCCTCGAGATAATCAGCCGCCAGGGCTACCGGTACTGCTGAGCCATACTTACCATAGCTCGGCTGCGTCACAAAGTGAAGCTTCGCATCAATCGGCGCCACCAGAGCTAACTTGTCATCTTTGCCCTTGCTCCGCAAATAATCATTAAGTAAAATATTGCTCCGATAATAGCTCTCTAACTGTGAGCTCTGCTCGCCAACCACAAAAATCAGCTCACGCACGCCGGCCGCCAAGCAGTCCTGTACCACATAATCAATCAGCGGTCGATTGCCAATTGGCAGCATGCATTTTTCAATTGATTTAGTAATTGGTAGCATTCGTGTGCCCCAACCAGCGACTGGAATAATAGCTTTGGTAATCATATTTCCTCCTTACATCTTGAGTTCTTTATGTGATTTCTGCAAAATATCCATCATCTCCGCGTAGCGCATCTCGCCAGTGGAAATTTTGGCATAGAGATAAACAATATTATCTACCACCTCAATATTAACCTTAATATCTTGATCATACAACCATGCCATGAAACTTGGATTGAGCAGCTCAAAGCTCGTCACCTGATTCTCATCGGTAGCGTATACTTGGTAGCGCTTGTTAAAGTCACCCCATTCCAGTTCTACTTTTTTATAGCCTGACGGCGCCCTAAACCGTTTTAGGAAACGTGAATCCCGACGTTCCACTAAAATCCCACCATACGACTTTGGCAAATTAACCTGCCCAATAATATAAGTAACTGCTGAATCACCATTTGAGGTATCGGCCATATACGTATACAGTTGCACCAGTAAATTACCCGTCCAAAACCCAATGATATGGTTATTGATATCAGTACCCTCAAAGCCCTTCTTGAATAACTCACCACGGGTTGGCAGCAGTAACCGTCCCCAATCCGGACTGAAATACATATTATATTGCGCTGCAAATTGCTGCATAGACGCGATACGCTGCATAGAGTCCTCTGTTGCCTGGTCGATACTATCTAGTAGCCAGCCGTTGCCTGAGCGCACAAAGTTCCACTGTTCACCAAATTCACTAGTGTCACGATACAGCACTGCACCACTCGTAGCATCAACCAATTCGTCATTAGCCGAAGCAACGAAGCTCACGCTCACTCGGTCATTCTGATCATTCACATCGTCATACGCCCGTGTGATAACGGCCTCATCAATAGCCACCCCTTTCATACGATTGACTCGCCCCATCTGTTGTAGGGCATACAACATTAGCCCGATATGCCGTGCATAGTTTGGTGTGACGTATTGCTGAATTGACGGTAAGTCCATCCGCTCCCAATCATACTGAAACCGATTAAACACCGTCGATGCATAATTGATAATCCCCTGCTCATTCCACGTACCATCCTGAGCAGCAGCTTGATGAACCGTCTGTTGTGCTACCTCACTGCCCTTACGAAAATGACCGATCT
>CAMURE010000006.1 GCA_947097375.1 uncultured Candidatus Saccharibacteria bacterium | reverse complement strand
GGAGGAAACACCTGTTCTCATTCCGAACACAGAAGTTAAGCTCCTCAGCGGCGATTATACTGCGAAAGTGGGAAACTAGCACGGTGCCGAATTATAAAAAAGACTTCCGAATAGGGAGTCTTTTTTCGTTTTTGCCGGAGGCGCTTGCGAGTAGCATAAGTATGATATAATGATGGGGAAATGGATAAAAAACAAACAAAACAGCCAGAGTCCCTTAGGCCGGAGCGTGGGGGGTTTGTGGCGATGTGCGCGTCTTGGTTAAGGCGGCCAAAATCGTGGGTTATTATTGGTGGCGGTACCGTTGCGTTGGCGATGGTAGTAGTTGGAGTGCTATTTGTTATCACAACGCGCGGCAATGTCAGCGTCGAGCGTGTGTCCGATGAAGCCCTGCAGGAAGTCGACCGGCCGATTCGTCTGAGGTTTAATCAACAGCTTGGCGAGGTGAGACCAGAGATTAAGCCAGAAGTGCGTGGTGTGTGGCGTGAAAAGCGACAATTGTTCGGTGTCTTTGAGGTGGAGTTTACGCCCGACCAGCCACTGGCAGCTGATACAAATTACACTGTGGTGTTCCCGGGGGTGAGACGTTCGCTGTTTGGTCATGCAACGATCCATGATGTATCGTTCAGGACGCAAAAAGCACCACGAGTGGACACGACATCGCTGGACGGCAAAGAGGTGGTCGCGATGGATCAGGCGTTGACGGTACGCTTAGGATCACGGGCGAGTAAATTGCGTGATCTAGAATTGACGACTGAGCCAGCGCTTGAGCTGAAGCGTGAGTCGTCGGATGATCAAACATTTTCATGGAAGTACGCTGGCCTACTAGCACCTGACACGCAGTACACCTTCAAGTTATACGATAAAGCCCAGAAGGAAGAGCTAAAACGTTTTACGGTGAAAAGTGCGCCGCTACCAGCGATTGGTTCACCGATTAAAGAGCATTCAGTGACGCCATCAGACGAATTGAAGTTGACATTTCAGGAGGCAATTGATGGAAAGGATCGGCCAAATATAGCGGTTGACGCGGCTGGTGATGGATCGTGGCGGAGCGATACCGAGTATGTATTTAAGGCGGATAAATTAGAGCCGGGCAAGACGTATACATATACTATCCCGAAAGGCCTGCGGACGGCTCGTGGAGGTGTTCTTGTTGAGGAAGTAAAGAAGACGTTTGCTACTAACGGGCATGTACGTGGCATAGGGGCGTCTCCATGGCGAACTACCGTTGATCAGGCTGCGCAGGATGTGCGGATAACCTTTGATCAGGCGGTTGATCACAAGAGTGCTCAGGATCGCCTCAGGGTCTCATCTGGTACGGTGCAGGGTATTTCCTGGCACGGCAATACAATGATTGCTCGGGTGGTTAATATGGGCTTTCAGCGGCAGGTTCAGGTTTGGGTAGAGCCAGGTGTGCAGCCGGTGTTTGGGCTGCCGAGTGTGGAGCGAATTGCAACTTCATTCATGACTAATTTACGGGTTGTCAAACTCAATGTGCCGTTCTATCGTCAGGTATACGCTCAAAGCTGTGAGGCGGCTTCGCTGCGCATGGCGTTGGCGTATCGTGGTGTGCATGATAGTGATTGGAATATCTTGCAGCGTTTTGGGTATCGTCCGCGCCCGCGAGATAAGGCGACAAATGAGTGGGATGATCCGAATGCGCAGTTTGTAGGCGATGTAAATGGCAATCAAGGTGCAGGTACGGGTTGGGGTGTATATGCCGGTCCGGTGGCGCGAGCGGCCAGTCAATATGGCCGTGGAACGTCGGTAGCGTATGGTGCTAATGCAAATTTTGTGGCGCAGCAAATCCACAATGGTAATCCGGTCATTGCGTGGGGTGTGTGGCGAATTGGTGCAAAAATTGATAGCTGGAGAACACCCTCGGGTCGGACTGTCAGTGGGCCGATACCGATGCACGTGCGCCTAATCGTTGGTGTTCGCGGTGAGCCGCATGATCCACTAGGATTTTATGTTAGCGACCCGATCTCTGGGCAGCTCTATTGGACGAGGGCGCAGTTTGCTGCAATGACGGCTGGTGCTGGGCCAGCGGCGCAGCTGTTAGCGGTGCATTAAAATTGGCATCCGAATAAGGATGTGCGTTGGGGTCACACGTCTTTGCTATTGAGCTAGTTTTATAGACATGGCTTTGTGGTTGGAAAGCTGAAGATAGGTGCATGTTATCTTGCCCGTCGTCAGATTATTTTTTAATTCAGGTAATTTAGCTATTGACAGAATTCCTTGTATAACCAAAAACCACCCATCTCGCAGAAAGGGTGGTTTTTGAGTGGTGGAACTCATCATTTCTAAGCTCCAACAGGTGCTGTCGCGATACGACAGGTTTCATTATAGCGAAGAAGGCTGTGGATTGCAATATTTTATTCACAATAAAAACAGCTTATGTAAATGTTGACAAAGTATGAGCAGTATGATAATATGCATGTATAGCACATATCATGTGTGATATATAAAGACGAGGGTTTCCATGGCGGATGGTGTGGAAATCTTTTTAATTAGAGAGGAAAACTCATATGGCAGGCACAAAAGCGGGTGGCTTGAAAGCTCGAGATAAAAATCTAAAACGAGACCCAGATTTTTACGCGAAGATTGGTGCAAAGGGCGGCCGAAACGGACGGACTGGCGGCTTTGCAGCAAATCCGGCCCTGGCACGGATTGCGGGGGCCAAGGGTGGTCGTATTTCTCGTCGGCGTAAGGCAACGACGACTACGACAGCAGGTAGTTTGACAGCACCTGCATCAACGGTGCAGGCAGCGACTAAAGACGACGTAACTCTGTCTGTGTAGTCAAAACTTCTAAAAGAATAGACATATAGCCCTCTTCTCGCAGAGGGCTATGTGCGGTAGCGACGGAGTTCGCAGGATCGAGCCTCGTTGACGCGCCACTCATTGTGGCAGTGAAGACAGCGATAGAAGTGCTTGGCGGTCTCTATACCGACAGCACCGCATGTTGGACATGTGCTGCGGGCATGTAGCCACTTGCGGTAGGTATCAAGTGCGTCCTGAACGGCGTCGTCATTCATGGTGAGGGCAATATGATAGTGTGGGGCTAGCTGGTGGACGGCTAGCTCCCAGGCTTGGCGCTCCATGGCGATAAGATCAATATCGCGAGCATAATGATGATGGTTTAGGATGGCGTGGGCGGTTTCATGGAGCAGCTGGGCAATAGCACTTTGTGATGTCTCGTCAACATAAGTAATAGTCCATGAATGATGTGACCATGAAAAAACCTCACCAGTATGGAATTGGTATTCTGGATAATCGTTGGCCAGCTGCTTAACGATGGACGATAATGTTATCGTAGCAACCATACAGTACGGCCTCCTCAGGATGTGCTGCGCCAACGATGTGGGGGCAGGTGATAAATGACGGTAGTTTTTCGGTGATAAGTCCGGCCAATGGCGCAGAGAATTTATCGGTATAGCGACCAATACTGCCGCCGATAACAATAATACCCGGCTGAATGGCAGCAGTCAGTGCCTGCAGTCCTAGGCTGAGTCGCTCAGCAGCACCAAACCAGGCCTCAGGTGGTGTTGTATCCGATAGTTCACCAAACTGCTGGCTGAGTGCTCGTCCTGAAGCAAGGTTTTCCCACGAATCAATGGTTGATTGATACGCAACTTGCATATGGCCGGCCTCACTGCTACGTAGGCTAGGGTGGAGTGCGCCGTTGAGGATAATGCTGGTACCAATACCTGTGCCAACAGTGACATAGAGGCCACAGGCTGGCCGTGGTTCAAGGCGGCGTATACTGGCGAGGCCAGCAAGGTTAGCGTCGTTTTCGAGAATAATTTGAGCATCGGAGAAGTGCTCAGCTAAGAGGTCACGAATAGGCACCTCACACCAGCCAAGGTTGATGCAGTATGTAGCGACACCACCTGTGACAGTACCGGGTAGACCGATCGAGATATGCGTAACGGGCGTGCCCTCGGCAATCGCAGCAATGGCACCAACAACCTGTTTAATATATGCCGTAACATCTGTTGGCGTAGTGAATCGAGTTGTTGTTTCTAGTGTACCGTTATCAGTAAACCGTCCAACGAGTGTTTTTGTCCCTCCGGTGTCAATCGCAATAATCATGAAACTAGTATAACCCTTTACGAGAGTGGTGACAATATGGTACAGTAAGTACGAGTAACATCAGGGAGATAATGATATGAAGCAGAGCCGCCAGCGAGGATATGTTGTAGTCTACGTGATTGTAGGGATTATTTTGGCGGCAATTGCTCTGGCCACGCTATACGGATTGCGACAACTGTCAGCACAGAACCAGGTGGTCTCATCGACGGATCATGCCGCAACAAACGATCAGCAGAAAGCGACGAGCGAAACGAAGACCGACAATAAACCGGCTGAGAAAAAGAATAATGACGAGAAAAAAGATACTTCTTCAGCTGAGTCAAAGAAGCCTGCGCAGCAGCCTCAACAACACGCGCAAAATCAACCAACACCGCCGGCTCAAAACAGTAGCCGTGGGCCATCGTCCCATTTACCAGCAACTGGGCCGACTGACTCGTTGGCAGTTGGCTTCGTGTTGGGGTTGATTGTAGCCACGGGTTTTGCGTATCGTCGGTCAATGCTGACAGTTTAGACATCCCTTCTCTTTACTCAAGGCAGTATCTACGATATAATAAAGCGAGACCTCCAAGGGGTGCACGTTTTGGCAACTACTTGGACAAGAAATATTAACGTAATACGGGAGTCTATTTGGACGTATGGCAAATCCATTGACCATGGACGATCTGCTTGCTCAGGCGAGCGACTCTGTGAAACAGCTGACCGCGGGTGAGGTTGTGCACGGAACTATTTTATCAATAAAGAAGCATGAGGTTTTGATTGACCTGGGGCCTCTAGGTGTTGGCTTGGTGCCGCGCCGTGAGGTAAGCATGTCGAACAATTACGCAGAAGGTGATGAGGTAACTGCGAGTGTTGTCGAGGTTGAGCTGGACAACGGTTACTCACTTTTGAGTATGCGTAAGGCAGCACGTGATCGCGGCTGGGACGAGGTAGCAGCCAAATTGGAGAGCGGTGAAATTGTGGCAGTGACGCCGTATGACGCCAATCGTGGTGGTCTGTTGGCTGAATATGAAGGGGTGCGCGGTTTCTTGCCAGTATCGCAGCTGTCAGCTGAGCACTATCCACGAGTTGGTTCAAGCGACAAGGATGAGATCTTGCAGCGGCTTAATGTCCTGGTCAATAAAGAGATCCGCGTACGGATTCTGGATGCTGATCGCAAGGCGAACAAGCTCATCTTTTCTGAAAAAGAAGCCATCAAAGAAGGCCTGGCGGAGCGGTTTGAAAAGTTGTCGGTTGGTGATACTGTCAAGGGTATCGTGACTGGCGTGGTAGACTTTGGTGTATTTGTGAACGTTGAGGGAATTGAGGGGCTGATTCATATCTCAGAAATTAGCTGGGAGCGGGTCAATAATCCGAGTGATTACGTTAAGGTTGGTCAGACCGTTGAGGCAAAGATTATCGCTATTGATAAGGAGCGCCTCAGCTTGAGCATGAAGCAGCTGACGAAAGATCCGTGGCTTGATGAAGTGGAGCAGTTCAAGTCAGGTGAGGACGTTGAAGGTACAGTCACACGGATTACGCCATTTGGTGCGTTTGTGCAGCTAAGTCCAGCTGTTGAAGCACTCGTTCATGTTTCGGAGCTAGGTGGTGATGGGACTGATCCAGAGAAAGTCTTTACGCTGAATGAGCGCAAGGCCTTTACGGTGCTAGAAATTGATAAAGATAATCGCAAGATTTCACTATCATTGGCTGGCGGCAAGAAAAAATAGCCTATAGAAAAAGAGTAACGTAAACAGTTCGCCGGGAGCATCACGCGGGCGATGAAAGGAGTACGAGCAGATGACAGAAAAGATTGTCGCAATTGCAGATTCAGTAACCGTCGGAGAGCTCGCCACTACCTTGAATCTACCAGTCACGACGCTAATCGGCGAGCTGTTTAAGAACGGCATCGCGGCGACGATTAATCAGCGGCTGGACTTTGAAACAGCATCAATTATTGTTGAAGAACTGGGTCTTGAGGTAACACTCAAGAAAAAGGAGGCGGCCGTTGGTCATGCGCGTGTGGAGCATACGCTGTCGGAACGGGCAGTGCCGCGTCCACCGATTGTGGCGGTGATGGGGCATGTTGATCACGGCAAGACGAGCTTGCTGGATGCGATTTTGGGTAACAAGACTGCTGCAGGCGAGGCCGGTGGCATTACGCAGCACATTAGTGCCTACCAAACGAGGCGTAATGGGCGGATGATTACACTGCTCGATACTCCAGGGCATGAGGCGTTTGCAGCGCTGCGGCAACATGGTGCGGTGCTGACTGATGTGGTGATTATTGTGGTAGCGGCTGACGATGGCGTCAAGCCGCAGACGGTCGAGGCGATTCGGTTTGCGCGCTCGGCTAATGCCAAAATCGTAGTAGCAATCAACAAAATTGATAAAGATACCGCTAATCCGCAGCTGGTAAAAACGCAACTGGCGTCTGAGCACGGCCTCAATCCTGAGGAGTGGGGCGGTGATACGGTGATGGTGGAGGTCAGCGCTAAAACTGGCCAGAATTTGGATAAGCTGCTTGACATGGTGCTACTCGTAGCAGATATGGAAGATCTGCGGGCGGATGAGGACGTTCCGGCAGAGGGCTTGGTGATTGAGGCACACATGGAAACAGGGCGCGGCGCAGTGGTCGGGCTGCTCGTCGAACATGGTCAGTTGAAACCAGCGCATTATCTAGTGGCTGGTACGGCGTACGGTCGAGTACGAACAATGTCGGATTTTCGTGGTCAGACAATGAAAATGGCGGGCCCGAGCACACCGGTTAACGTGACTGGATTTAAGGAGCTACCTCAGTTTGGCGACAGTTTTCGGTTGGCTAAAAATGAGAAAGAAGCACGGCATTTGGCGCAGGCAGCGCGCCTAGAGCAGGAAAAAATGGCCGCCAGCACCAATGTCACCAGCTCGGATATTTTGAAAATGATGAGTCAGCAGCATGACGCTGAGTCGTTCAATGTTCTCGTCAAGGCTGATGTTCAGGGGTCGCTCACATCGGTAATTGATAGCCTGAAATTGATTGATACGGGCGGCTTGGTAGATCTGCACGTCATTGGTAGCGGGGTTGGTAATATTTCAGAAAATGACATTCATCTGGCGGTTGGCGAGAACACGGTCATTTATGGCTTCAATGTCGATCTGCCACCAGCGGTGAAACGCCTGGCAGCGCGTGAGCATGTTGAGGTGCGACTATACCGGGTGATTTATGAACTGCTTGATAATGCTAAGCAGTCCATGGAGGCGTTACTAGCCCCAGAGGTCGTCGAGACCGAGGTTGGCCGGCTGAGTGTTAAGGGCGTGTTCCGAACGGTGCGCGAAGAGGTGATCGCTGGTGGTGAAGTGATGACGGGCAAGGTTCATAAGGGCCTGTTGGCGCGCCTGAAGCGTGGCGATGAGCAGATTGCCGAGGTTGAAGTATCATCTGTTCAGCGTCAACATCAGGAAGCCAAAGAAGTGTTTGAGGGTGAAATGTGTGGTCTCAGCCTCAAAACTACGCGAAAAGTCGTTGTCGAGGAAGGCGACACACTGGAGTTCTTTACACGGGAGTTGGTGAAGAAGACGTTGTAACAACTTGTCACTGTAAGTAATTTTAGTATACCGGAGGGTTTTCTATTGACTTTTTTCTATAAATCTGCTAAAGTCTAAGCTATAAACATATATTTTATGAGATAGTCGAACTGTTTAAATTTAAATTAGTCACTTATCTCTGAAAGGAAACCACCACATGTCAGAAAGAAATATCCCTCACCGCGGCAACACTATGCCATCTACGGAACGGGTCGCCAACTCGCCAGAACAGATTCCAGCCCCTAATGCAGCAATGCAGGAGTTTGCTGGCAAGTTTTCTTCTATCTCTGAGCAAATGAATGAGGTCGTCGCCTCGAAGCGGGCGACCACAAAAGAGTATAAGGCTAACAAGCAACTTTCTCCTCAGCTCGTCGAGAAGTATGGTGGTCATGACATCTACCGTGACAAGATTATCGGATATAATCAGCAAATTGCTGGTTTACAGAATGAGCACCGTGCGCTTACTGAGTTGTATGGTGAGCTTGGTGGTGATAAGATTGATAGCCTTAAACAAGAACTGCAAGACCGCACCGGTGGTAGGGCCCGTGGTACCTGGTCGGCAGAAGCCGTGATTACCGAGCGGGCACTACGTCAGGCACAGGACGCTTTTGCTAAGAATTATGAGGATTATAAGGCTGATAAGCAAAGGGGAGATCAGACGAGTCGACCAAAGGGTGGATCCAACTTGTCTCGTCCCGCTTTGCCGCCAGCCAAGAAAAGTCCGGAAGGGGGCTCAGCAGGCAACAAAGGGCCTGAAGGCCAAGGTAGTAGCGGTGAGGGTGGTAAAAAAGATCTCATAAATGAAGCCGTTAAGCTAATGGGCGAGGCTTCGCGAGTTCTCAGTGATCCAGACGCCTCTGCTGAGGATAAGGCAAAGGCACGCAAAGCTATTCAGGCAATCATAGAGAAGATTGATGGTAGTGGTGAGGATGATCCACGCCCAGCCGAGGAGAGAATCAGCGATGCTATGACTCGCATGAGCGATTTCTTTGAGAATACGTATGAGGTAGACCCTGCTACTGGTGAGAAACGATACACATATCTTGAGCATATTAGGCGCTATGAAGCTGCACGTGAGCATTTCCAAGAAGTTATGGCTCGTAAACAGAAGAGCCATGGACTACGCATCAATCCAAACGGTAAGGTTGCACAATTATTGATAGGTTCCGGTCGATGGGGTGCTAAGCTCGCCGATCGTTTAACGCGCCCGTCTAAAGAAGAGCAGGAGGCAGCGGCAGCCTACGAAGCAGCCTTGACGCAGGTTGACGTTGACCGGCACAACTTCCTCGGTCGGGAGATTGATCATGGCAATCTAACGCGAGAGGAAGTACGTGGTTTGCGTAGCCAGTTCTTTACAGCAGAGCATTACGGTAATGTCCAAGAAATTGCGCGTCTGCAGATGGATCGCGGCAAAGATGAGGACGGCAACCGTCGTCGTCCAATGAGCAAGTGGTTGCGACGTCTGGGCTATCTGACTGCTGGTGCAGTTGGTGGCGTAACGGCGATGTTTAATATACCGCTTGGTATTGCCGTTGCTGGGGCTGGCGCTGGTGTATTTCGCGGCTTGGCCAACAAGCGAAATGCCAACATGAAAGTTAGTCCAGAAGATAAAAATCCGCTGAATAAAGAATATAAAGCCGAGGCTGTGGCGGACGTATATCATCAACGATTCTTAGAGTCTATGCAGGCTCGGACTGAGGAGGCGCAAAAAGAGGGTTCTGATTGGGAGCCGGGTGCGCGTGATATCGTCGGTACGCATCTATATGAGACATCAATTGAGGCTGGCAAGAGTACCGAGCGTCTTACCAGGCCAGTGTTGGGTGCGGTGGCGCTAGCTGCAGCCATTAAATTTTCTACGGATTTGATGGGATCGGAAAGCACCAGTGGTAGCCTCAATAATTCAAAACTAGAAATCGGAGGCGGTAATGACTCTGGAGTTGTTCCACCAGAAAGCCCGGTCGCTCGGCCTCACCTTACCGAGGTTAACACGAACGGTGCGCCAGAGAGCGTGGTTGGCGATCAGTTGCAGCATCTTGGCTATAAGCTTGAGGGCGACTCGACGGATCTTCTGAATGAGCTTGCTAAAAAGGTTGGTCAAGATGGTGTTTTTGTCGATGGTAACAATAACCCAGTAGATATGTTTACGGGAGGTGCTGGCGACCAGCAGTTTGGGGCTTGGAATGTTAACACGAGTGTGCGCTTTAGTGATGAAGCGGTGCGAGCCATTGAGGCTATGAAAGATGTTACTAAGGTTTAGAAATTAAAACAATAGGAGAACACAAACAATGACACACGAACAAATATTTGAGCAGTTAGGCATTACTGGTGCGAGTGATGAGGTCAAGCAGAGCACTCTCCACAACCTCGTTGGTGCGGTTGAGATCCAATTTGCTAGCGTTAGCGATGAGCTATTAACGGAAGAACAAGATGAGGAATTAAATAAGCTCATTGACGAATATGATGGTGATCCTAGCGTTGTTGGTGAGTGGCTAAAAACTCATATACCAGAGGCTGGACAGCTATACCAGGCCATACTGGAGGATGAAATTGCTCGTCTAAAAAGTCGGTTGGACACATAGGTCGTCGAATAGCTCTCATGAAGGTATAGTAGCATTCTGATCAGGATGCTGCTATACTAGTATAGAGAGAACGGGAACCATAAACGAGGAGACGATATGTTCCAACTAGATGATAATTTTTTGAAAGAATTAGGACTAGACCAACTGCCAGATGAGCAGAAGAAGCCGTTTTTGCAGCATATTTATAGTGAGTTGGAGCTACGGGTCGGCGAGCGGCTGAGTCAGGGGATGAGCGACGCACAGCTGGATGAGTTTGCGAACATTATCGACAAGGCGCCGGGTGCAGTGGATGAATTTCTCGCCAAACACGCACCAAATTACCAGCAGGAGCCAATGTTCCAGCGGCTGGTGCAGGCGACCAAGGCTGATTCGAATAATCCTGGTCTAAAAGATGAGTTTGCGGCGACGAAGTGGCTAGAGGTAAACCGGCCTGATTATCGCGACGTGGTGGCGGCAACAATGGACGAGCTGAAGAAGGAGATTATAACTAACCGCGAGGCTATTTTAGGCGGTATGAGTGCATCCTCGGCGCCGGGACAAGCTTAGAGCGAGCCTTTAGCTGCCTTAGCTCATGAACTTAGCCTTGATGGCCGCGGAGAAACGCCTCTGCGGTCATTTTTTTGCCGCTCGGGGCGATCAGTTCGAGGATGGTTACGTACCGTCCATCACAGCACTTAACGCTCAGCGGCGATTCTGGAGCGTCTGAGACGTGAGTTTTGGTAATAATGAGCTCACGGTCATGAATGCGCAGACGACTACGTGGAAAGCCGAGATACGCCCGCACATGGGCATCGGCGGCTGCGGCGGTCATTGCCGTCGGGTCAATGAGTGACATATCCTTGGAAAGCAGCTGGCAATACGTGGCATCGGCGTCGTTTTGCGGAGTTGGCTGGAGCGTACCGGCGAGGATGCCCGGCAGCGTGCGTACGAGCAGGTCGCTGCCAGCAGCAAACAACTTATCATATAGCTGCGGTTTGGTTTCAGTGCCGGTGAGCGGGTGACGGTGTTGGGCGTAAATTGGGCCAGCATCCATCTGGGCCTCAAGTTGCATAATGGAGATACCGGTTTCTGAATTTTGGTGTGCAATGGCGGCCTCAATGGGCGAAGGGCCACGCCATTTTGGCAGTAGCGAGGGATGGAGATTAATAATACCAGGAGTGAAGAGGTCAATGATTGACTGGGGGATAATTTTGCCGTAGGCGACGAGGACGCCAGCGACAGGCTGGAGGGCGGTGATATCGGGGATAATGTCGCGGAGCTTGTTGGGCTGCCAGACGAGGATGCCATGTTGGCGGGCAAAGGTCTTGACTGGTGGTTCGGTAAGCTTATGGCCGCGGCCGCTACGCATATCGGGTTTGGTGATGACGGCGTGAATGGCAAATCCTGCCTCGTAGATTGCCTTAAGGGTAATCAGACTGTACGCTTCGGTGCCGAAAAAGATGATTGGCGGCATGTTAGTCCCACAGCTGAGCATTATCTTTGATGTCGGCTTCGTAATCAAGCGGCTGCAATTCACCAGAATCATCAAGTGTGTAAAAAGCATCGTGTTGGTCGCGGATATGGTCGATAAAGACGACGCCGTTGGTGTGATCGATTTCGTGCTGGATAACACGGGCGAGGAAGCCTTCGGCCTTGAGGCGAATCTCATTACCATCGAGGTCAAGAGCTTTGACACGGATTTTAGAATGGCGGGGGACTTTGCCGTAGACGTGCTTGACGCTGAGGCAGCCTTCGAAATCGGCGATAATTTCCCCTTCGTATTTGACAATTTCAGGATTGATCAGGGTGGTGAATTCGCGAGTAGCTTTGTCATCAAAGTCACTGCGGACGATGATGACGCGCTCGAGGCGGTCAACTTGGATGGCGGCGAGGGCAGCACTGATTTCATGAGGGCGAGAATCTTCCCAGTCAAGAGCGGCCGCGATCATATCGGCTGATAACTGGCGCACCTCGTCGGTGATGACGTGAATTTTAGCTGATTTTTGGCGGAGATGCGGATTTGGTAGGGCAATAATATCGTCTTTAGTCATTGTGATCATTATAGCACAGGTGGCTAGAGGAGGCTGGTCGGGTCGAGTTCAGCCTGCCAATGAGCGGGTGGTACGAGATCGAGGAGACTGACGAGGTCGCTACGGCGGGGACTTTTGAGAATGAGCTGCCAGCGGTACGTGTCGCGGACGCGCTCATAAAATGCCGGTGTTGGGCCGAGGATGCGTACGTCGGCTGAGGCAGCCGCTCGCAGTGTCTGGGCAAGCTTTTTGGCGTTGCGGATAGCGGCGGCTTCGGTTTTGTAGACGCAGGTTAATTTGAGCAGATGGACAAATGGCGGGAAGTCAGTAGCGCGTCGCTGCGCGATAGTGCGGGCATAAAAGTCAGTGTAATTTTGAGCGAGTCCGTCGCGGATGGCGGGATGATCCGGCTGAAAGGTCTGGACGATGACGTCGGTGGCATGATGGGAGCGGCCAACGCGGCCAACGACTTGGGCTAGCAGCTGGAAGGTGCGCTCGCTTGAGGAAAAGTCAGGCAGTGTCAACCCGGCGTCGGCTTGGACGACACCAACAGTGCGTAGGTGCGGTAGATCGAGGCCCTTGGCGATCACTTGGGTGCCAATGATGATGCCAATTGAACCGTTTTTGAGCTCATCGTAGCGCTTATCAGCTGCGTCGTGGGTACTTGTATCAGCATCGAAGCGGGCGATGGTGCTTGCGGGAAAGAGCTTGCGTAATTCTGCCTCAATGCGCTTGGTGCCGAGGCCTTTATGAATGATATCGGCATGACGACACTCGGGACAACTGGTGGGTACAGGTGCAGCAAACCCACAGATATGACAGAGGAGCCGGTGCTGGTCGGCGTGTAGTGTGAGTGGCACGAAGCAGCGCGGACAGCCGGCATTCCAGCCGCATTGTTCACATAGGGTGATAGCGGCGGTGCCGCGGCGATTGTGAAAAACGAGGGCTTGATTACCGTCATTCAGCGAGTTAGTGATAGACGAGAGCAGCTGGTCGGAGAGAAAGAAATGCTGAGTAAAGTTTGTGCGCTTGGTCATGTCAACCAGCGAGATGCGCGGTTTAACGGCGTCTGAGCGGGCGGGTGTGGGCATGGTTATGATGGGCCGGCCAGCGGTTTTTGCCAGAAAATAATCGCTGATCGTAGGGGTGGCACTGCCGAGAACGAGCTTGGCTTCATGCTGGCGAGCGAGAATAGCCGCAGTACGCAGCGCTGAGTAGCGGGGCGATTGCTCTTGTTTAAAGCTGGGTTCGTGGCATTCATCAACGACGATGAGGCCCAGTTGCTGGACGGGCATGAACAGGGCCGATCGAGGGCCAATGACGATGAGTGGGTCGCGTGAATTGATAACACTTTGCCAAGTTACGTGCCGCTCGGCTTCAGTCTGGCGTGAATGGGTGAGGACAATATTGTCGAAATACCTCGCAAATTCGGTAACGAGCTGTGAGGTGAGGGCAATTTCTGGCACCAGAATAATTGACGATAAGCCCTCCTCCATCAGCCGCCTGGCGAGCTCAATATAGACACGTGTTTTGCCAGATCCAGTCACGCCATGTAGCAGGGCGCTACCAGGAAGCATGTCGTCAATGGTGGTGATGGCGGCTCTCTGGTCGGGCGTGAGGGCTGTCATCGGTGGTCGTGAGGCCTGCGGACTGGTGGCGTGTGAGGATATGTGGCGGCGTTTTTTCGTCAGGCCACGTGGTAGAATGGTCTGCCAGACGGTTGCGAGATGCGTATGATAATAGCTACTCATCCACAGAGCCGTCTGGATGAGCGGTAGCGGGACAGGGGCGTCATCTAAAATCTGGTTCACTTCTTTAACTGTAAACTCAGGTTTAACAACTGCTGACATGATGACACCAACGCAATGAGCCGAGCCAACTTCTATAACCACGAGTGCACCGACTGGCAACCGTTCGGGGTGTGCATAGGTAAACGAATGCGCATCGGCACGAATGATCTTGATCGGTGATACCAAATAGTAGTACATGTCTTGCCTTATTATACCGCGCTGGCTGGTTGAATATAATCATGAGCGTTTTAGGGTGTAAGTACGTATGCCGAGGGGTGGGGCGTATAATTGTCGAAAAAAGCTTGTCGGGTGTTGTAAAATTGTGATACACTGAGTGATAGCGAAAGGGAATATGGGGAGAGAATGCTTGACATTTTTATTACATCACGAGTGAGACGCAAAATCGTAGTTGTGTATGCCAAGTATCCTGATTTTCATACGCATGTTCGGGGGCTAGCCAAGCTGATCAAGGAAGATCCTGGTAATATTCAGCGCGAGCTCAAGCGGCTAGAGAAAGTTGGTTTCCTGAGGAGTGAGAAGCAAGGCAATTCGCGGGCATACTTTACGAACAAGCAGTTCCCGATTTTCAAGGAATTACAGAGTATGGTGATTAAGTCGCAGCAACATGCGGCCCGGCCGAAGCGCGGCTCGGTTGATAGAGATTGATGACCTTATTCGAGCAGATTTTGACGGCGCGGGGCTTGACGACGCGAGCAGCGCGCGAGGCTTTTTTGCAGCCGGATTATACGGCGGTGAAGCATGATCCGTTTTTGCTGCCGGACATGAAAAAGGCGGTGGCGCGGTTGAGACAGGCGCGGGAGCAGGGCGAAAAAATCGTCATTTATGGTGATTATGACATTGAC
>CAMURE010000005.1 GCA_947097375.1 uncultured Candidatus Saccharibacteria bacterium | reverse complement strand
TCCCACCACCCGTCCAGGGCCGCCATGTGCCCATCAAAAAGTCGCTCGAGGAAGATCCTGACCTCAAGAAAGAATACGAAACCAACCCGACTGCCAAAACGGTTTATGACTTTGCCTCGCGACTGGAAGGGACGATTCGTTCGCACGGTGTGCATGCCGCCGGCGTGGTGATCGCACCGGATGATTTGGTGAAATATGTGCCGCTCGAGATGGCACAAAAGGGTGTGGTGGCGACGCAATATCCGATGGGTCCGGTGGAGGAACTGGGGCTACTGAAGATGGACTTTTTGGGCCTGTCTAACTTGTCTATCATCAACAATGCCCTGCGTATTATTCGTAAAGTCTACAAAACGGATATTGATTTATCAACGTTGCCGCTGGGTGATGCGGAAACGTATAAACTATTCCAGCGCGGCGACACCACCGGTGTCTTCCAGTTGGAATCGGCCGGCATGAAGCGGTATCTACGCGAACTTAAACCGAGCGTATTTGAAGATATCATCGCCATGGTGGCGTTGTATCGCCCGGGGCCAATGCAGTTTATCGACTCATTCATCAAGCGCAAACACGGTGAAGAGAAAATTACCTATCTGCATCCTGGTATGGAAAACTCGCTGAAGAATACCTACGGTATTTTGGTTTATCAGGAGCAATTTATGCAGATTTCCAAAGAATGGTGCGGCTTTACTGGCGGCCAAGCGGACACTCTGCGTAAGGCGGTGGGTAAAAAGAAAATCGACCTGATGAAAAAGGTTAAACCAGAGTTTGTCGAGGGTGCGGTTAAAGTTGGTGGTGCGACCAAGGAGATTGCTGAGCAGTTCTGGGATGCGTTGGAGGAATTCGCTAACTATTGTTTCAATAAGAGTCACGCGGCGTGTTATGGCTTGATCGCCTACTGGACGGCGTATCTGAAGGCGCACTATCCTGACGCCTTCATGGCGGCACTGATGACTAGTGACCAGGATGATACTGAGCGCCTGGCCATCGAGATGACCGAGTGTAAACACATGGGCATTGAAGTATTGAACCCGGACGTCAATGAGTCATTTGTCGAGTTCGCGGTGGTGCCTGACGAAAAGAAGATCCGTTTTGGCATGGCAGCGGTCAAGGGCGTTGGTGTCGGCGCGGTCGAGGAATTGTTGCGCGCCCGTGAAGACGGTAAATTCACCAGCATCGAGGATTTTGCCAAGCGAGTGTCGACCAGCAAGTTTAATCGCAAAGCCTGGGAGTCGCTCATTAAGTGTGGCGCATTTGATAGCTTTGGTGATCGGTCTGATTTATTGTTTAACCTTGATACCATTGTCGCTTTTGCTCAAAAAACTCAGAAAGAGGCTGCGTCGGGGCAGACTGACCTGTTTGGTATGCTCGGTGATGAGTCGGCTAGTGTTCAGCCAACGATGCAACTACAGTCAGCGCCGGCTAAGCACACTAACAAAGAACGGCTGATGTGGGAACGAGAACTGATGGGATTATATATTTCGGCGCATCCGCTCGATGCTTACGAGATATATCTCAGTGAGCAGGCGCAGCCATTAACGCAGCTGGTGCCGGAGTATGATGGTCGCCTGATGACGATCGGCGGTATTATCACGACGGTGCGCACCATCATCACCAAATCTGGTAGCAAAATGGCGTTCGTGGGCCTCGAGGACAAATTTGGCGAAGGTGAAGTGATCGTTTTCCCGAATTTGTATGAGCAAGTTGGCGCCAAGCTCGTCCAAGATGCCGTCATTCGGGTGACCGGCAAGAACTCGGCCCGCGACCGTGATGGTAATTTGGGCTCAGAAAGCAAAATGATTGCTGATGAGATTGAGCTGATTTCTGACGATGACCTCCAAAAGTATCAGGCAACTGGTCGTAAAATGGAAGCACCAAAGATGAGTAGTAAGGTAAAGCAAGAGCGGCGTACGGCTTTTCGAACTCAAAAGACTCAGCGAGCAGGCGCACCCCGAACATCGACAGCGAGCGGAACAAACGTGAGGTCGACATCGACTGACACAACAAAAAATACGCCGCCGCGTCCAGTAGCTACGCACGCCGTGCCCGAGACAGAAAAGCTATTTCTTCATATCAAAAACCCGAGTGATCATGATAAGTTGGTGGCACTCAAGTCACTCTGCTCCGAATACGTCGGCGTGACTGATGTAGTGCTAGTGCTGGGTGAGGCTAATAAATCCGCCATGCGCATGCCGTTTCGTGTTGAGGCCGGTGACCAGCTCATGAGCCAGCTGCGCCAGGTGCTGGGCGACGAGTGTGTGATCTTGAAATAATTTTCTTAATTACTACCTTCTCGTTGTCGTACCAATTTGCCGTACCAGCGGATTAAGCCGCGCCGCATCTGGCGACCGATCATATTACCAAGTGATGCACCGATCGCGATAGCCACACCAATCATAACTGCTCGCGCTAATACTGCTAGCGACAATAAGAAGTCAGGGTCGGTTGGTGGATTTTCTATTATGCCCATTAGGCCATTGTAGAGCGATAAGCCTGGCACCAGTGGTACGATACCGGCAGCGATGGTAGCCACCGAAGGAAAACGCCATAGTCGGGATAATAGCACCGACATCAGTCCAATAACTGTTGCAGCAACGCCACTTGCGATAACGACTCCGAGCGGCCCAACGAGTGCACTCGATATCCACCACCCCAAGACGCCGATACCACCAGCGATCAGCATCCCGAATAGGCGCGCATGATTGCCTGCTGCAAAAGCAGCGGCAATGATCAATGCCCCTAAGTATTGCGCCCGTATATCGGCAGCTAGTCCTAGTCGATCTGGTGTGGTCGGAAAGCTAATCCCAAATCGCTGAATAATGTATAGCCCGGTCATTACACCGACAACAATACCCATCGTCGCCATAGTTACCCGCAGTAGTCGGGCATTTGCTGTTACATAATACTCATCAATCGCATCCTGAAAAGCACCGACGATCATCAGCCCCGCCACCAGCAACACGATACCACTGATCACCAGCATTGTCGTATCAACTTGCCAGCCCAGCCAGCCATTTAGCCATTGAGCGGCACCTGCTGCCAGGGTGATCAGGAGTGCGGTAATGATTTGCAGGTAAAATATTGCGAGTCCCCATTTATCTAGAATTCTCATCGTTGCTGTTGCTGTAAATCCCATCACAAACGCTAGTCCACTCATCAAGATCGAGCCGTTAAATAAAATCACCACACCCATTGATACACCACCACCTGCCAAACAGGCGACCCAGCGTGAGTACTCGCGTGGGTTAGCGAGGATTTCTTCGACACGTTGCTCTGCCTCGGCTAATGGCAAATGAGTGTCACGAATTAATAGCGCAAGGTTTTGCAAGGCTTGGATCGTTTGGTAATTAACGTATTTTAAGGTGATCGTTCGCACTAAGGTGAGCGGTTCACGCTCGGTGCCGCGATCTTGAGACATGGTGATGAGTGTTGAGCTAACATCAATATGAACACGCCGTCTGCAGTAGGTATCAGTAATTCCCAGGGTCATGTGCACGACGTCTCGTGCGGTCACTCCCATTGCCAGTAGCTCCTCCGCAATCGCCATCGTCATCCGGAGTGCCCGCATATTTGGCGTTAAGCTCTCGTCGATTTTATCCAATTGCCAAACGGGTGCTGGCACTGGCAGTCGTGGTATGCGTCCTAATGATCGTTTGATAAATTCAGGTACTTTTCTTTTCACAGCTGTTTTCACATCACTACTATAGCGCCTCTTGGCTAAAATGAAAATAGTTTAGCGGGTCGAGGTCTGCATGGGTGATACAATAAACTCATGGACGAACGGCAGATGGCTCAACTTGAGATAATAAAAAATAAGGTGCGTGATATATTAGGCGGCGACTCATCAGGTCATGCCGATGATCACGTTGAGCGGGTGGCCTTTCTGGCGGAACATTTTGCGAACGAATACAATGAGCCGGTAGATCTACACGAAATGCTATTGACGGCTTGGCTGCATGATGTTGATGATTACAAATTAGTCGGCAAAGCGCAGGCAGAGAAATTGACGAACGCGGTCAATAGTATGGCGGAGGCGGGAGCGGCCGCTGACTTATGCCAGGCGGTATTAGAAAATATTGCGGCGATTGGTTATAGTAAACGGTTAAATGGCCAGCAGCCGCGACGGGTAGCCGGGCAGTTGGTATCTGACGCCGATATGTGCGATGCTATCGGTGCGGTTGGGATTGAGCGAGGGTTGATGTATGCCTGCCATCACGGTGGGCGGATTTTTGACCCCACGGTTTGGCCAAATGTTGATCTGGCGGCGGAAGAATACGACATTAACGGCAACACGCATGATACCGACGGCTTTATTAATCACTTTTTTGAGAAGCTGCTGAAGTTGAAGGGCTTGATGCTGACGGAGCCGGGGCGAATAGAAGCGAGGAAGCGTCAGCACGTTATGGTTGATTTCCTTCGTGCCTATTTCCGCGAAAAGAATGTACCGGAGTGGAGTGAGTTTTTGGAAGGGTATTTACTTGATATAACTAAGGCAAATGATTTACAATAGGCGGACAAGGACTATAGTATGAGTGAAGTTTCAGAAAATATATACTCGCTGCTGGTAAGACGCAGCATTCATGACAGAATGGAAGATCGCGAAGTTCCGTATACCGTTGTCGGTGGGCTAGGTCTACACGCAGTTACCAACTCTGCCGAAATTGATTGGGACAATCACGTTGTTTATCTGCCCAATGGTGTGGATTTACCGCGTCTACGTAAAAACGGTACAGTGCGAGACCTTGATACATTAGTGCAAAGCACAGATAAGACTGTTGTGAGGAGTTGTCGGCAGGAAATTACCGATGCTATCGGTGATAAGTTGGTAGTTTCGGCATTTGGGCTTAATTCATACGAAAAAAATCGCCGTGGTATATTTGACTTTGTTGGTGATCGTTATGTTGACGATGAAGGTCGTCTATATTGGCGCCTTGGCGGTATTGAGACGGAAATTCCTTCAGCTAGTCTTGATCAGTGGTTTGTGAAGAGAGATGGCGAGACAGTATGCGCTATCCTTAATCCAATTGCTCAATTAGGAGCGTACGGATGTCGTTCAATTACCGGCTGGCGTCCAAAAGACAAAGAAAAAGTCGAGGAGTTAATAAAAGTTATAATGCCAAATCGCAAAATTTCAGATATTCCGCAAGATTGTCGTGACCAGTATTATACATTCAGGGAACAATCGAAAAAAGTTGCCGAGGCTAGAAAAAAGTTAGGCTGGTTTGGGCTAAAGGCTGGATTGTTGTCATTCCTGGAGCGTCAAGAGTGGGCAGTGCGGCTCGCTCAGGGCGAACTGGATGGCGTACTGAGTAGTTTTGTCGGCAAGACGTGATCGCTTGATATAATGGTAGCTGTGAATCAACCGTTGCAGCAAAAACTCAAAACCCTGCCCCGCACTCCTGGCGTCTATTTTCATAAGTCAGCCAGCGGCGAGATTATTTATGTGGGCAAGGCGGCGGTGCTGAAAAACCGCGTGCGCCAGTATTTTCAGGATTCGCGCGGGCGGGACAATAAAACCATGGCGTTGGTGGCGGAAATTGCTGACACTGATTGGATTGAGACTGAAAGCGAAGTTGATGCCTTGTTTCTGGAGAGCGAGATGGTCAAGCGTTATATGCCGCGCTACAACGTACTGCTACGCGATGATAAATCGCAGATGTACGTACGAATCGACATGAAAAGCGAGTGGCCGACCGTCAGTTTTACGCGTAATCCTGCGGACGATGGCGCGGAATATATTGGCCCGTTTTATAATGGCTTCGCCTTGAAAAAAGCTTTGCGATATTTGCGGCGAGTGTTCCCCTATTTGACCAGGCAGCGTCGTCCGGGGCAGTCGAGATTGGATGAAGACTTGGGCTTGAGCCCACGACTAAGCGATGGGTCAGCTGTCTATAAAGCTAATCTACGCAAGCTCATCAGCTATATCAAGGGAAATCGTAAAGCCATCGCTGCCGAGCTGGAACGCGACATGAAAACGGCAGCTGGGCTGCATGATTTTGAGCGGGCGGCTGATCTTCGCAATAAGCTCAGCGCCATGCGGGAGTTGCAGCGGCGGGTTTGTTTTGGCGACAAAGAGTTTTTGGATATTTCGAAGGACAAGGCGCTGGCTGATTTGGTGAAATTGTTGGGTCTAAAAGATATCCCGGTGCGCATTGAGGGCTATGATATTTCACATATGAGCGGGCGGCAAGTCGTCTCTAGCATGGTGGTGTTTACCAATGGCGCTAGTGACCGGGCGGAGTACCGCAAATTCAAAGTTAGCGAGAAAAATGATGATACGGGTAATATCTATCAGACGATTTTTCGCCGGCTGAGCGAGCGTCATCTGAAAAGCTGGGGTCATCCCGATTTGCTACTGATTGACGGCGGTAAAGGTCAACTAGCGGCGGCCATTAAAGCGCGTGATGAGCGTGGCATTACCGTGCCGATCATCAGCATCGCCAAGCGCGAGGAAGAGTTGCTGGTGCATAAAACTGGTTCACAGATTGATATAGCGTTCATTGAGCAGGCTCAGTCGCAGCCGTGGGCGGACATCGCTATTCATGAAGATGGTGACGTCTACGTGGTGAATTTACATCCAAGCCAGCGTAACGCCGGTTCGCATTCAAAAAACTTACGAGCCAGCATGGAACAAACTCGCAACGAACGTCCGACGGCGGATGAGAATACCCTTGCGGCAACCGACATCGTCAAACTGTTCCAGCGCATCCGCGACGAGTCGCACCGCTTTGCGGTGAGTTACCACACGGCGCTCAAACGCCAGCAGCAAACGAAAAACCAGCTAGAGGGAATTCCTGGCGTGGGACCAAAAACCCGTGCCAAATTGCTAAAAACATTTGGCAGCATCAGCCGTATACAGAGCGCTTCACTGGCTGATCTGGAAAAAATCGTCGGTAAAGAGCTAGCGAAAAAGATTATGCTTATGCTATCATCATAGATATGATACAAAAGCATGGATTTACCGTCATAGAAATATTAATCGTCATTGCGGTCATCGGCATCTTGGCGGGTATCGGCCTGGTTAGTTATAATGGCTGGCGTAAAGAGACGGTGCGTAAAGCCATAACATCAGATCTACAGAATGCACTATCAGCGGCAGAGCAGGAAAAAAACTTCAAAGGGGCATACCCGACGACACTCCCCCAGTCATTCAAGAGCGGTTCGCCAGACATTGTGGTTACCGTACGAACAATTCCACCATCTGGTTCGACACCAGCTGCGATCTGTATTGAGGGGGTAAATAGTCAGCAGCACCTCCAGATGCATATCAAAAGTACCGAGCGCAAGGTAGTCGACGGTGCCTGTTAGTACTATGATATAATAAAGAGCGGTCATGAGACGACAATTTGCAATATTTTTTGTTAGGTGGGTACTGAATTCTGTTGGTATCTGGGTGGCGGTGCGGCTACTTGGGACGAGTGAACCAGTAGTCGAGACGGCGGCAACATTTGTCATTGCTGGCTTAATTTTTTCGATCGTCAACTCTATCTTAAAGCCGATCGTTGTCATCCTGTCACTGCCAGCGATCTTGCTCACGCTTGGCTTATTCACACTGGTGGTTAATGGCATTATGGTGTATATATCATTGGCACTAGCGCCGGGATTATCCATGAGTTTTGGCTCGTCGATTCTTGCCGGAATCATACTCAGTCTGGTAAACTATATAGTAAGTAGCGCCTTTGTTATCAAGCCGGCGCCAGAATAAAGGAGAAAGCATGTCACTCGATACTATTTTGCCGTATGTTACATTAGGATCAGCCATTTTGATGATCATTGCTATACTGTTGCAGCAGCGTGGCGCTAGCCTGGGTGCAGGATTTGGCTCATCAGGTGAACTGTTCACTACACGACGAGGCTTTGACAAGAACTTGTTTGATGTGACCATTGTGTTTGCTGTTGTGTTCGTACTGTCGATATTGGCAAGTATGGTACTGCCGAGTCTGAAAGGCTAGGAGCGCATCTTGGATACAAAAAAATCATCTTGGAAGAAATTTCTGCGGCTCGACTTCGTGACAAAAGATCTCGATGGACAGACTCAGAACTTAACCAAGACGACCTTGCGTCACGCACATACATTTATTTCCTCGCGTCTCGAACACTTGGCTGGAGTTAAGCGGCATGTCTTGGGGTGGATTTTTCTGGTCATTCTGTTGATTACTGTGAGCATGGTGCAGTGGCTGTCCTTTCGTGAGCTGTATGCTCATAATGCACCAGCTGGAGGTGGGTCATACTCAGAGGGTGTGCTGGGGCCGCTAGAGACGCTTAATCCAATTTTTGCCCGTAGTAGTGCCGAAAAATCAGCAGCCCGGCTGATGTTTGCGAGTCTTTATAATTATGATACAACCGGACACATCAAGGGTGACCTCGCCGAGTCGGTTACAGTCAACGAGGCCGAAACTGAATATATAGTCAAATTGCGCCACAACCTCAAGTGGTCAGACGGAGCACCACTGGATGCACGTGATGTGGTGTTTACTGTCAATTTGCTCAAGGATGCACGGACACAGTCAACAATTGCTGGCTGGCAGTCGATCAGCGCCAAACAGGTTGACGAGCGAACGGTGCAATTTACCCTGCCGGCCCCATACGCACCATTCATGCACGCCCTCACCTTTCCGGTTTTGCCCCAGCACAGCCTCAGTGAAGTTAATCCGGCCGAGCTACGCGAGCATGGTTATGGTAAGTCGCCCGTAACATCTGGGCCGTTTGCTATGCGGATTTTACAAAATGCCAATGCTGATGGGTCAAAAAAAGTGCTTCATCTCGTGGCTAACTCGCAGTATCACCATGGCGCGCCAAAGCTAGATCGTTTTCAGCTGTATGTATACCCGACGCGGGACGAGATCACCAAAGGTCTCAAGACAAGTGAAATTATGGCCACACCGGAGTTGTCATATATGGCTCAGTCAGACCAGATCCGTCACATGTATGCCTCGCGGTCGCACGCTATTAACGATGGCGTCTATGCGCTGTTTAATACTCAGAGCGAAGTAGTGAGCTCACGTAAAGTTCGGCAAGCGCTGGTCCAGTCGATTCATACCCAGGCACTGCGCGAAAAGTTTGCTTTCGCCAAGAAGCCGCTACATGGCCCAATTATTGACGACCAAGTGGATGGGCAACTGGCTGGTCGCTTGCCGTATGACATGGAAGCGGCAAAAAAATTACTGGACGAAGAAGGATGGAAGGTAGTCGGTAATCAGCGTAAAAAGGGCGAGCAGGTTTTGCAATTGTCGTTCGTGACGCTCAAGGGCTCCGATGTTGAAACTATTGCGCGCGAACTCGTAAAAGCCTGGCAGGAAACGCTGCATATCACTGTTGATTTACGGGTAGTTGATCCAAATGATGCCTCACAGAACGTTTTGCAGTCCGTCCTGCGGCCGCGCGGCTTTGATGTACTACTGTATGAGTTGGTGCTGGGCGGTGATGCCGATGTCTTTGCCTACTGGCATTCATCGCAGGCTAATCAAAGTGGGCTCAACTTTGCTAATTATAATAGTGCCGTGGCCGATGATGCCCTCGCTGCGGGTCGTACCAAGCAAAACGCCAAGCAGCGAGTTAGTAAATACCAAGCGTTTACCAAGCATTGGCAGTCCGATGTGCCGGCCCTCGCGTTATATCAAGTACAGCTGGACTATATCCACCTGCGCTCTGTGTCAGCTCTCGGTGAATCAGTGCGGCTGGTGTATCCTACTGATCGATTCGCTGACGTGATCTATTGGACAGTTCGCCAAGATTCAGTTTACAAAACGCCATAGTGTCAGGTATAATGATGACAGTCGTGCGGGCGTGGCGGAATTGGTAGACGCGCTAGCTTGAGGGGCTAGTGAACTTAGGTTCGTGGAAGTTCAAGTCTTCTCGCTCGCACCAAATGGAATTATTTGATTTTTACTATGACAGATTTGTCACAAAATGATAAACCTCAAGTTCGCCATATTGTTAAGACACTCGCCAGTGTTCTCGTAACAGTTTGGCGGACATCACCGCGTGCGATTATTATTCAAGCAATCGGTGCGGTGCTGACGGCATCATTGCCGCTTGCAACAACGTATTTTGCAGCGTTAACGACCACCGCACTGACAGAGGCATATACTGGCAGCGGCGACTCACGCCAACTACTCCTGTATGTGATTATGACGGTGGTGCTGGGCGTGATCATGAGTTTTTGGGGAATTGTGCAGACCTATTTTGAGCAGTTGATGCGCTACCAGCTGGAATCAAGCATTAACGACCAGATGTTTGCTCGGCTGCATGGTCTGGACTTTTGGCGGTATGATGACCCGGCGACAATCGATATGTTTGATCGAGCGAGGCGGTTTGCTGGCTCGTTTTCATATCTGTTTTCGCGGTTGACTAGCATTGCGACGAATATCGTCTCGCTAGTGGTTGGGTTATGGATCATCTCGTCAGTCGGTTGGTGGCTGGGGCTCCTACTTGTCGTGGCTATCATCCCTAGTGGCGTCGTCCAGTTCCGGTTGTCTCGTTTGACGTCAAACTATTGGCGCAAAAATACTAATATTAGACGACGCATGTGGTGGATTGAATACGCGATTAGTAAACCTGAGAATATCGCCGAAATGAGACTGTATGGCCTTATCAAGCATCTACTAACGGAGCGGGCTGCCTTGCGCGATAAAGACCAGTTACAGATGATTAAATATGAGCGCAGCTTTATGGCTAAGCGCTTTGGTGGCGAGGCACTGCAGGCGGCCGCAGAAGTGGCGGCGCTGGTGTGGGTGACGCTAGAAATTATCGCTCATCGTCAGCCGATCGGCCAGTTCGTGCTGGTGCAACAAATGGTGAGTCGAGTACTCGGCAGCGTCGATAGCTTGATTTCGACGTATAATTCTATCGACGAGGAAGTGGCAAATATGGTCGATTATCAGCGGTTCATGGAGTTGCCACTAGCTGATACCAAGCCGAGCCTAGCCCTTAGTATGAACAAGTCAATTACCGTGCGTAATGTAAAATTCCAATATCCAGGTAGCGAAACTCTGGTGCTCAAGGGCTTGTCGCTGGATATTAAGCATGGTCAGCATGTGGCGATTGTTGGTGAGAATGGCGCGGGTAAAACCACGCTGGTGAAATTATTGACAGGGCTGTATCAGCCGACTGGTGGCGAGATTTTGATTGATGGGCAGAATCTTAGCGAGGTAAATATGGCTGATTGGCACCGACAATTAGCTGTGCTGAGCCAGAGTTTCATTCGCTATGATTTTGCGACAGCTTATGAAAATGTGTGGTACGGCGATGTTTCTCGTGAGTTAGACCGAGACAGGCTGGCGGCTGCACTGAGGCAGGCGGAGGCTGATGATTTCGTGAAGAAATTGCCAAAGGGCGGTGATAGTTATGTTGACAAATGGATGACGGATGATACTGATGACAAGGGCGTGGACTTGTCGGGTGGGCAATGGCAGCGGCTAGCTCTGGCACGCAATTTTTACCGTGATGCACCAATCGTTATTTTGGACGAGCCGACCAGCGCCGTTGATGCCGCTGCTGAGGCGCGGATTTTCCGCCACTTATTTAAGCAAAAAGACAAAACCATCATCGCTATCAGCCATCGCTTGAGCACGGTGAAAAAAGCTGATGTGATTTACTTTATGAAAGATGGCCGCATTGTCGAGCAGGGATCGTGCAGCGAATTAATTGCTAAACGTGGCGAATTTTACGAGATGTTCAAAGAACAATTATAGTTTGATATAATGAGTGAAGCGGCGCGTTGGCGGAGCGGTTACGCAGAGGTCTGCAAAACCTTTTAGACGAGTTCGACTCTCGTACGTGCCTCCAGGGGATAATACACGGTCTTCGTTATGGGACTTTTTGTTTAAGTAATCGAGTAAGTCTATGAAACGACCTCCAGATATTCAGCATATACTCCAGCTAACTAGTTCATTAATCGTGCCGATGTATTATATTCATCGTGACATTGTGCCACCAAAACGGTCACCACTTAGGGAAAATGATGCGGAACATTCTTGGGCTTTAGCGTTGTTAGCGTGTGCGCTCGCTCCGCAGATTAATCCGAAATTAGATATTGGTAAAGTCGCCCAATTTGCTATTGTCCACGATGTTGTAGAGGTCTATTCGGGTGATGTATCGGCAATGGATAGCCAGGCGGCAAATTCATCTGAGCGAAAAATTCGTGAGGCAGCAGCGTTGGAGCGTATTCAATCAGATTTCTCATATATGCCATGGATCGCTGAAACGATTAAGGAATATGAATCTTTTTCTAGCGAAGAAGCATGTTTTGTCTATGCGCTTGATAAATTTATGCCACTTGCTTATGACTATCTCGACGGAGGTGAGTATGCTCGTCATTGCCATACAACTCGTGAAGCGTACCAGTATCATATGATACCGCATCGCAAAAAGGCCCAGAGACATCCCGTTGTTGGTCGATACTATGATGAGGTGCGGGCGCTACTAGATGCTCAGCCGGATCATTTTTATGATCCAGAAAATGTAGTATAATTGTTGTAGACGCGAGTGCCGGCTACGTAACATTTGAAATTATGTTGCAGGAGGTCTTGACGTCATAAATAATGGTAGATAGGCGCGAGTGGCGGAATTGGTAGACGCGAGGGACTTAAAATCCCTTGACCAAAAGTCGTGCGGGTTCGATTCCCGCCTCGCGCACCAACGTTGATTTTTCACGGTTATCGCTTGGGGTGGTGCGCTCTATAACCAGATTTAGGAGTAATATTTTGGTGAGCCAGGATGGCAAAGCCTTACCATCCTGTTGCATGCTCTTCACTCGGTTGATATAATAAAAATACAACTAACAAAAGGAGAATAGAAGGTATATGGAAGTATGGTTGATTATACTAATCGTCGTTGGCGTACTGTTAGTACTGCTGGTCGGCTTTTTGATCGCTACGTACAACGGGCTGGTGACACTACGTAATCGTGTTGAGGAGGCATGGAGTGACATCACTGTGCAGCTCAAACGCCGGACTGACTTGATTCCGAACCTGGTTAATTCAGTCAAGGGCTATGCTACACACGAAAAAGAAGTGTTTGAGAAAGTCACCGAAGCACGATCAGCTATTATGGGTGCTAAGGGTGTGGCTGATACTGCACAGGCTGAGAATATGCTGGAGGGCGCGTTGAAGAGCCTGTTTGCTGTCGCTGAGGCATATCCAGAACTAAAGGCTAATCAGAATTTTTTGCAATTACAGCAAGAGCTGGTCGACACCGAAGACAAGATTCAGGCTTCTCGTCGCTTCTACAACGGTGGCGTTCGCGACCTGAACACTAAGATCCAAACCTTCCCAGTAAATATCGTTGCTGGCATGTTCGGCTTCCAGGCTAAGGAGTTCTTTGAGGTTGCTGATCGAGCAAGCGTTGAGAATCCAGTTGAAGTGCAATTCTAAGGCAAGATGATCTTTACCTAAACCAAGCCGCTCGCCTATTTTCGGCGGGCGGTTTTTGGTATAATAATCACATGTATAGTGCAATTTCTCATAACAAGCGAAACACTGTATTGATCATGGCAGTGTTTGTGGCGATTATCGGTGTTATTGGTGTGTTGGTCGGTGCGTACCTGCAGAACTATTCATTATCACTGATTATCGTCGGCTGTGCGCTTCTTTATGCATGGCTACAATATTGTGTCGCTGGAAAATTAGCTATGGCCATGACCGGCGCGCAGGAGATTGAGAAGAAAGATGCGCCTGAATTGTGGCGGGTGGTGGAGAATTTGGCGATCGCTGCTGGTATGCCGATGCCGAAAGTCTACATCATTAATGACCCGGCACCGAACGCCTTTGCGACTGGTCGCGACCCCAAGCACGCCATTGTCGGTGCGACGACTGGACTACTGGAAATCATGGACAAGCGTGAACTGGAAGCGGTGATGGCGCACGAAATGAGCCACGTGCGTAATTACGACATTCGTGTCAGTATGATTGCCTTTGGCTTGGTAAGTGCTATTGGACTGCTTGCTGATATTGCACTTCGGATGATGATTTACGGCGATAATGACGATCGAGATGTCAGCCCGGCTGTCTATGTTGTGGGTATTATCGTGGTGATTTTAGCGCCGATCTTGGCAACCATTACGCAACTGGCGGTGAGTCGGCAGCGCGAGTATCTGGCGGACGCTTCGGGGGTGCTATTGACTCGTGATTCAGAGGGGCTAGCAATGGCGCTGGAGAAGCTACAAAGTTATGGTCGGCCAATGCGCAAGCAGAGCACCTCAACGGCGAACTTATTTATGAACAATCCACTGCGCCCCGGCTTTTTCTCGAAGTTATTTAGCACCCACCCACCGCTAGAAGATCGAATCGCACGTCTGCGAAGTAATGCAACAAAGATGTAATCATGACAAAACCAACTAAAAAACAACATACCACGCGACGTAAACGGACAGCCTCAAAAACGGGTAATCACTCTCCGACAAAGAAGAACGTGTCATTGAAAGAGAGGATTAGCGGGACTTGGCGACAGCTTATGCGGCGCCGTCAGGCCTTTCTTCGTCGTCGGCCGCACCGTAGTTTTCGGGTGACCAAGCGGCGTGACTATCGTCGTTCACTCAAGCTGCCGGGCTACTTCGCCCTGACTGGCCAAGTGTGGCAACTGATGCGAAAAGACTGGCGGATTTTCGTCGGACTGGCGGCAATATATGCAATACTGGGTGTGTTGCTGTCGGGATTAATGTCGCAAGATACGTATCAGCAATTGAAAGATACGATTAATGAGGTAAATCAGGAGGGTGCCTTAGGTGCTGTTATGCCGACACTGACGCTCTTTGCTGGCGTGGTTACCAGTCAGCTTGGTGGCTCGACGAGTAGCGCTGGATCGTCGCAGCAGGTTATTGGCGCGCTGATCGGACTATATATATGGCTAACGACAATTTGGCTGGTTCGTGGTGTGACTGCTGGTAGGCGCCCAAAGATTCGCGATGGCCTCTATAATGCAGGCGCGCCGGTCATTGCTCTGTCGGTCCTGGTGTTTATTGCGCTCGTTCAATTGCTACCAGCGGCGATAGCGGTCATTATTTACGGAGCGGCGGACACATCGGGTATGTTGCAGCAAACCGTGGTGTTGATGTTGGCGGCTGGTGCAGCTATATTGATCGTCACTTTGTCGCTATATTGGCTGACGAGTACGCTGTTCGCTATGGTAATTATTACCCTACCGGGGATGTATCCGCTAGAGGCGATGCGGTTAGCCTCCGACATTGTACTGGGGCGGCGAATGCGTATCTTGCTACGATTGATGTGGCTGTTTGTGGCGGTTGCCGTGGTCTGGGCGGCAGTGCTCATCCCGGTCATTATACTTGATGGCGTGCTCAAGGCCGCGATACCGGCGTTGAACTGGCTGCCACTCGTGCCGCTCACGGCATTGATGCTAGCAGCGCTCTCAATTGTCGCCTCGGCGTGCTACGTGTATCTATTCTACCGAAAGGTCGTCGCCGATGACAGCGCGCCAGCTTGATAGGCAGGCGG
>CAMURE010000004.1 GCA_947097375.1 uncultured Candidatus Saccharibacteria bacterium | reverse complement strand
GCTAATTTCGCCCTGAGTAACTCAGCGCTGCGCTTGAGGTGACCCGCACCCAGCGGCTTAACCTCCTGTACCGTCAGGCTAAACTTACCCTTGGCAGTTAACTTAGCTGAGGCTCGCACCACCACGCGCATCCCTTCCTCAATCGGTGTCCTGAGCTGCCAGGCCATCATGAAACAATTGACCGCACTCTCAGCATCCTTGAGCGTAAAAAAGACAAATTTCTGCTGACGCACCGTGAACTCAGCGACCTCACCCTCAACCTCAATGGCTGGAACGGCCGTCTCCAGCACCTGATTGACGACCACTACAAAATCGCTAACGCTAAACCGCGGCGCCATCGTCGTCATCTGGCCGCCCATATTTGATCAGTGCATGCTGATAAAATATATACCCAAAGATTATCGTTCCCGCCAGTAGTATCACCCGCGTCAATATAATTCCAGCAATGGCGACATCTGGTGCCACGCCAGTCATGCTCAGGAAAACGATCATAATTGCCTCGTACACGCCCGCACCACCCGGTGTAAAGGCCACCAGGCTAGCCAGTCCCGCCACACCGTAGCCAATAATCAGCACCGCCGGATTGACCGACACACCCAGTGACCAAAAGGCTACGATGAACATCAATACATCAAAAATGGCATAAATCGCGCCCCAGGCCAGCGGTTTGATGAGTAGGCGCCGATGCTCCGACAGCTCCACAAAATCATCATGCATCTCAGCGAAGAACGCTTCAATTTTTGTCGAAACCAGTAGCCGCTTGATCTTGCCCAGCGTCGCCCAGCACACTACCGCGTTGATCAACCGCGACACCCGCACCGCCGTGTTGTGCATCCGCTTTCGCGACGAGAACATAAAAATCAGCCCAAATGTTAGCGCCAGCACCACCAGCACCAAGAGGAAACTTGACGTTACGATGTAACGATTTACCTGCCCGTCAATCGACAAAACCAATACCGCCAAAATCAACAGTACCATCAGCGACAGAAAGCCTGTCACGTAGCGGATCACCTGAGCAAACGTTGAGCGCGCCGAGCTAACACCGAGCTTGCGCATCCGCCACGTCGTGTAGGAAATGCCGCTCACGCCGCCCGACGGGAAAATGTGATTGACAAGGTTCAGCTCCAGCGCAATCCGCGTCTGCTCGAACCGTGAGATATGCCCGATCAATTTCTTGTCGCGAAGATAGGCAAAGATCATCTCGCCGCCCGCAAAATAGACGATAATTTGAAACGGCACCAGTAGCATCAACAGCCAGATATTTGCCCGGCCAAGTAATTCCCATGCCCGCGCTAGCTCGGCGCGCGACAGAAAAATGATCAGCACCAGCACTGCCAACGTCACAAGGCTCATGATCGTCCGCGGTGATTTACATGCCTCCAAAAACTTCCGTATCCTTTTCGATACCATATCCCCCATTATATCACGCAGTTTTTGCTATAATCAAACCATGTATATCGCCCTGCTTGGCCGCCAGCCAGAGATCTCGCTCGCCGAACTTGCGGCGGTCTTTGGTGTGGATAACGTCACTCGCATCAGTCAGCAATTCGCCAAAGTGCAGACAGCTCAATTCGACATTACTACATTGGGCGGCACTATCAAATGCGCCAAAGTGATCACCGAGCTCCCAGCCAGCCGCACTGATAAAGCCTCGCTTCTCGCCGCTTCACGCTTCATCACCCAGCATTATCAAGCTAAGTGGGCGCACTCGCCGCACAAAATCACCCTCGGCCTCAGTGCCTATGACCTAGCTGTTAGCGCCCGCGATATCCAAAAAACCGGCCTCATCCTCAAGTCATCCCTCAAAAAATCTGGCACCAGCCTCCGTCTCATCCCCAACGACCAGCCCGCTCTCTCCACTGCTACCGCACACAATAACAAGCTTGGCAGATCACCCTATAAAGTCGAGCTGCTGCTCGTCAAAACGACCGACCGCCGCCTCATCATCGCCGAGAGCCGCGGCGTCCAGAACATCACCGCCTATACCCGCCGCGACCGCCATCGCCCCAAGCGCGACGCCTTCGTTGGCATGCTGCCGCCCAAATTAGCGCAGATTATGCTGAATTTGGCGCTAGGTGCCGGGTCGCTGACCGGTCAAAAATCGTGCGGCAATTCTGCGACAAGGTTGGATTCCAGCCTTTCTGACAAGTCGATGGTTCTGCGGACGGCATTGCCGGATGCATTCGACTTGGAGGAGACGACTGGAAGCCGAGCTGCCGTGACAATCCTTGACCCCTTCTGCGGCACCGGCACCGTCCTGCAAGAAGCCCTGCTTGCTGGCTATGACGTCGTCGGCACCGACCTCAGCCAAAAAATGGTTGATTACACCACCGAAAACCTATCGTGGCTGCAATCGACCTTCACCACGCCCGGCCGTGTTATCGATATCCATCAAGCCGACGCCACCACGCACCACTGGCCAAACAGCGAGAAGCTCACTACCGTCGTCTGCGAAACCTACCTCGGCCAGCCCTTCTCCGCGCCGCCCGCGCCCCAAAAACTAGCGGAAGTTGTCGGTAACTGCAACCACATTATCACCAGCTTTCTCACCAACATCCATCCGCAGCTAGCACCGAACACGCCGCTGTGTATCGCCGTGCCAGCATGGTACGACACGTCCGACCAAGCCACTCATTTGTCGCTGATAAAGCACCTCCGACAGCTCGGTTATCACCACCTAAACCGTCGTATGCCACTCATCTACCGCCGTCCTGACCAGGTCGTCGCCCGCGAGCTACTTATCTTGCTGGCCGCCCAAGCACCGGACGATTGAGCTGTAGCGCCGGATTATAGTTTGCGAGCTGCCCTAAATAACCCACCAACTCCTTCTCCAAAAGATCAAGCTGCGCTTGACGCGCCTCTGCTGTCTTCTCAGCCGCAGGAGGAGTGATTGCATCCTGATAATACCACTGACATGTCGCTAGTAAACCTCCGGCACCCAGGCCGATCCGCCGCTGATTTAATGCCATAATCAAAAATGCCAATGTTGGCCGCGCCTGCTTGGTTATTTCCGTCGTCATCTGTTGGTTGGTATCAGCAAATATATCTTGTCCAATCTGGCCCAATAGCCCATCCACCATATTCGCTCCAGCTGACGCATACCGCCCCTCACCCGTAGCGTAGTGCTCCAGCGGTTCAGAAAGTGCGACCTTCATCTCTGCTATCGAACTACTCTCGCGTCGCAGTATCGCTGCGATTGTCTCTTCTGATGTCGTCCGGCCATCCACACCGTGCTTAGCAATTTCCGCTGCTGCCGCCTGTACTGCGTGCAGTGCCTGCAGCGCCTCTCCGTCGCAAATTTTTTCTCGAGAGTCGTGCACAGCACCACCAAATGCCACTGCGCCAGCGCCCAAGACACCCACCAGTAGCGTTCTTCTATTTACCGACTCACCCAACCCAGCTTTTCTTTCTGTCATATTCTGCTCGTTCATAGCCCCTAGTTATATAACACTTGGCTAATCAAGTAAAGCCCCTTGACTTTTTATCAGCCGTCACTTATACTGGTACGGATTAGGTTTAGAAAATTTAAGGAGTTTCAATGTCAAAAGTCAAAGCTGGTGGCTCAAGTAAGAACATCCACAACAACCCTGGCCAACGCCTCGGCGTCAAGCGTTTCGGTGGCCAAAAAGTCAACGCCGGCGAGGTACTCGTCCGCCAAACAGGCGCTACGAAAGTCGCTGGTGAAGGCGCATACATGAGCCGCAACTACACCATCCACGCTGCTAAGTCCGGTATCGTCACCTTCAAACGAGTCAAGAAAACTAAGTTCACTGGCAAAACCGAGCGACGGACTCAAGTTTGCGTCGGTTAAACACCCCTGCAAAGAAAACGATAGCCCCGCTCACTTGGCGGGGTTTTTGGCTGCTTCTCATAGGCTTTATGAAGTAACGTGATGGATGAGCTCTTGATCAACTGCCCGTATCCTCTTGATCAACCCATTTACCTCAGTTACTTGCTGCCGAAAACCTACCCGCCAATGATCATTACCAAGGTCTATTGAGTCGGTTTGTACACGAGTCGAAAGAATTCTTAAGCCTTCAAGCAAATGATTATACTTCTCTTGACTTTCGCTGAATAGCTCTGCTACTTGACTGCCGACTACACTTGATGGTGCGACAGATAGAAGATCTGAGCCAGTGGTAGCTATCGCTTTGAGTTGGCTAGCATTGTCCCTTATCATATCCATATGCCGCTCCAGTTTATCGCCGTTATCCTCATCAAGTGCGCTCAGCGCACCCTTCAGCTGCTCCTCAACAAAGTCTACAGCACACAATCGCTGCTCCAATAGCTCTTTCATTTGACGCAACTTCCCCTCCACGGGCTCCTCTTGATCATGACTCGGCTCGGCTTGTTCGGGAGACAGCTCAGTGCCAACTAGCTGATCATCCCGCGGTATGAGTGATGGTAGCTCACCACTTCCCTGTGTGGCTGGCGAATGTGGCACTGCCAATGAAGGCAACCCATCCGATGAGAGTGATGATGTGAAACGAGCATCATGTGGCACCACCAACGAAGGTAACCCGTCTGACGATGGTGATGATTCAGGTGAGCCAGTCGGCGCCTCACAGAGGCTATCCCATGGCGAATCCGGCATGAATTTCACCTGTGTACCGTTTGTCGATGTATCTGCAATAGTCAATCGACCATCCTCATCACAAACAATTTTAATATGGTGACGAGAAACGGATACATTATTTAACTCCGGAAACCGTTCACACTCGCTATCTCTCCCTATTATAACTGGTTTATTCGGACGAATTCCCTTCATACCCTGAGCATGTTCAAGGTCAGGATCTTCAGATACGACTAGAAAGCGACAGGTTGGATCAATGGCATATCTGTCATTATTATACTTATTCTTTGTCTCCTGATCACTATACACCAGCCGACCACTGTGTGACACAGGCCAATCGCTCACATTGAGAATACGCAGTCGAACTGGCTCAATACCCCGTGACGCAGAACCACCAAGTAACAACACAATCTCAGACGGCATCTCTTCGGGCGAAAACGAGATAGTCTCACCATTTTTCAGCTTTTCCCCAATCAGGGTGTCGTCGATCTCTGGTACGTGTCTATAGCTATCATGCACCACAATAGCTAAATACTATCATGTATTCGTCTCGTTGTCAATGACCCTATCTGTCCTATTGTAGTATTGCCGGCCGCATCCGTTTCTTTAGCCGCTTACCCTGCTCCGCGACGGTGTTGCTGCCATGCGCACCTTTGACACGATCATCGGCATACCCATCAATCTGATCATGCAGCTCACGACCCACAACCGCCAACGCCGTAAATATGTCGGAGTACTTGATGATCAGGCATCTCATTCTGCAGAGTATAGAAAAATACCATATCGTCTACCAGCTCGACATCAAAGTGAGGTGATTTGTCGACCAGCGCTGCCATAACATCCGGCGTTAGCACATAGCGTACATCGACATCATACTGCTTCGGTGCGTATAGCGTGAAGTACTTGTCAAAATCGCCCTCCAGACTGATACGCTGACTATTTGAAATCACTACCGGCAAATTACTAATCAGCGCCTTGCCCATCAGTGTGCTATTATTGGATGTTGAGTCCAGCACCAAATGTGGCACCTTACGAGGCAGACGTACTCCAACATAGTGCCAGGTGCATGTCCGCCGCTGCTTGTCACTACCAACCGTATACTCGTAACGACCAACTTCCAGTAGTCGTCGCCCGTCGTGTTCATACGATAACACGCCGCGATAATGCCGCGAATAGCCAACATCAAACACAAGTCCTGTACCAATTGCACCAGTTTTACCGATTGGATCATATGCTAATCCACAGCGAGATGCAAAATCAGCCATTCGTACATGTCGACGTATCGCTCGCCCCGAGGCGCGAAAAAAGATGATCATTGACGTAGTGGCTAATATGCTAATCATCACCACCAAGACAGACCAGTGTGGCACCAGTGACATCAAGACAGCAAGTCCAATGCAAAAGACAACCCACACAACCGCCAATACTGCCATATCGGCTGGCGACTTATCAAACCCCAGCGACCAACGTGAAATTCCTGTGCGCCGCCGATACTCTCTTGTCTCCGTTAAGGAAACTGGTCGGTGCAGCACCACTAACGTATCTTTGGTAATCTTTGATAGCAATTCCATAGTATCAATTATAACAAACTAGTCGTGAGCGACACTGAGAGGTAGCGTAGGTTATCTATGCGTAGAATACGCGGTCTACAGATTTCTCAAAATGGCGTTGATTGACTTTTCTTTGCCGTAGCCAACCCAGATATCATGGTCGTTATCGTCATCATCATCGTCGTCAAGCTCAACAAAGGTACTTTGCTTGGTCACGCCGTATTTTTGACGGAGATCCTGACGACTGTCATAGTCAACCTTCAAAATCTGCACACCAGCCGGGATCGGACCCTGGCGCAGAACCTTATCAAAGGCTTGACACTCGCCACACCACGAAGCGTGGAAAAATAGAATTGTTTTCCTGTAGGCATGTTCCAGGGTATTGCCGTCGACATAATCAGCGTAACGACCGACGGCTGGGTTTGCTGGTTGTGCCGAGCCAGATGACTGCTTCGGTGTCGGGGTTGTTGGAGTTTTTGAGGTATCCGACTGAGATTGAGTAGGGGATTGCTGTGAAGCACCCTGATGTGCTGCTGATTCACTGGCTGGAGCTTGCGGGCGAAGTAGCCACGCGGCCCCTGCTATGCCACCAACAACGACAGCGGTAACAACACTTGTGATGATAATATGCTTTCGATTCATGGCTCTATTGTAGCAATCATACGTCATTTTGGAAACTAGGTCGCCCACAAGTAACCACTACGACACTCCCAAATGATGCTTTACTCGTGCTACCACATCGCCGATCACCACCTGCGACTTGACGAGATATTCATCTACGCCCAGCGCCTCCGCCCGCTCTCGGTCTTTTTGCTGGCTCAGCGCCGTCAGCATAATCACCCGCACATTGGTCGTTTCTGGTGTGTTGCGTAGGATGTCGAGTACGTCAAAGCCGCTAATTTTCGGCATCATGGCATCTAGTACGATCAAATCTGGTCGAAACGCCACTGTTGCCGACAGCGCGTCCTCACCATTATGAACCTCACGGATCTCAAAGCCTTCTAGTTCTAACCGTGATCGATATACTGCCGCCAGCGCTGTATCATCTTCGACTAATAGTATTTTTTTTCTGTGTTGCATATCCTTGCCCTCCCTTTTTGAGCCTATACACTCTTTGCTTTTTCTAACTGTGGATCACGTCCGCTATCTGCCGCCTCAGCCGTCATCTCGACCTTAATATCTGGCTCGATACCCGACTTATCAATATTCTTGCCATGCGGCGTATACCAACGTGCCTCAGTCACCTTCAAAATTGAGCCATCCGCGAGGTTAATCGGCCGCTGTACGCTGCCCTTGCCATAGGTTTTTTCACCAACCAGTGTTGCCTTGCCATGATCTTTGAGCGCCCCTGCCACGATCTCGCTGGCGCTGGCACTGCCACCATTAACCAGCACAACCGTCTTGATGTCACTAAGGAGCGGCTGGCCAGTCGACTTCTCCGTCGAGATAACCTGCTCGCCACGCCGCTGCGTCATCACCACCTCATGATTCAGCCACAGCCCCGCTAGCGCTTGCGCGGCCGCCACAGTACCGCCAGGATTTCCCCTGAGATCGAGGATGACTTTCTTGAGGCCTACCGAGCGGAATTCCTCGGCGGCTTGGCGCGCTTGCTTGCCGGTGTCGTCATTGAAGCGACTCACCGTCAAAATACCGATCTCACCATCAACCTTCCACTCTGCAGCCGGCGCAACAACCTCCTCACGTGTTACCGTTACATCTTTACGCTCGCCACCACGCGACAGCACCAGCTTGACCGTTGTGCCAATATCGCCACGAATGCGCTGCACCACTTGATCAACCGGCATATCAGTTACTACCGTGTCATTAACCTTGACAATGGTATCACCGGCTTTGATACCCGCCTTTTCAGCTGGACTATTCTTGAGTGGTCGGATGATCGTCGGGGCATTATGTTTCTTAGCAATTTCCGCCCCGATGCCACCGCCAATATTGCCCGATAAGCTCTTCTCAAATTCTTTAGCTTCATCTGGATCCATATACGCCGTATGCGGATCATCCGTCGCCGCCACCATGCCGCGCGCTGCCCCGCGAGCAAGCGCCTGCTCATCCAAATTACCATCATAGTGAGCCTTGAGCTCACGGTACACGCTCTGCGCCACTGATACATCTAACGACCCCGTCGCTGTTCTGAGGCCAAATAACGACCCGACCTGCGCCATAATTAAATCCGACCGCGTCCCGGCCACAAAACTCACAATCGCGATCAGCAGCCCGCCCAAAAACAAGCGAGCCCGCGTTCCTACCCTCCGTTGCTCTGTCATATACCTATTGTACACAAAAACCCCCGCTGATGCGAGGGTCTTGTTCGTTTATTATGCTACTAAAAGTATATGTATGTTAAGCCTGAGGCTGGACGCGTATATTTCCGATACAACCCGTCCCATGCTAAGTTATAATCACTGACCGTAATCGTGCCATTGCCATTGACTGACTCAACGTACATCACATGGCCATAATAGCCAACATTCATAACTGCTGCTGACCCGACCTTTGGTGTTGAACCATTCGAAATACCATATCGTGCCGTTGTTGACGGCCACTGATTAGCATTGCCTGCACCACCAAAGTGCGGCACAAACCGACCGGTACTGTGAATCTTCCACGCCACATAGCTCACACACTCACGCGTATACAATCCCCATGGGTCAACGTACGCATCCAACGGTGCATTTGCCCAGACCCCCGGATAGCCACCACCGCCCGGGATGCCCCCCGGGATTGATACGCCACCAAGTGCTCGCCGGTTAGCCGCCGCCTGCTCTTCGCGCAGTTTCGCCGCCTGGTTATTTCGCTGCGTCGCAAGAGCCGCGTAGGCATTCTGGTCGTTCTTGGTGTCGTTAACCAACTTGGCCTGCTCTGCCTGCTTGGACGCCAGTTGTGATTGCTGGGCCTTCTGATCCCTGAGTACATTCTCAACTGACTTTTTATTCTCTTCTAATTTGGCCTGCAGCGCCTTGATTTCCTTGATCTTGTCATTCAGTGACAGCCGTAGGCTACTGCGCTGCTCCTGCTTATCGACATAATCACCGATTGATTTGGAGCTAGCCAGCATCTCGAGTGGTGAAATCTGATCATCAAGATAAATATCTGACAAGATTTTACCCATGACCTTGCGGTTTTTTTCAATCGCCAGCTTGTTCTTGGCAATTTCTGCAACCAATGTGTCGTGCTTTTGCTGACTTTTGGCAATTTCCGCTCGGATCGAATCAATCTGTGCATTGATGCGCCCCAGCTCCTCCTCCAACGTCGCCGCCATCGTCCCGAGGCGATCAGCCTCGTTCTGCGCCTGCTGCGCCTGTCGGTTGAGAGCATCAATCTCCGCGTCATAGTCACGCGCGAATACGTGTGGGCCGAGCTGGAATATGCCAGCGCCCAAAACAACAACACTAACCGCCACGAGAGCTGCCCGTGTGGCTCGTGATGTCGAAACTGGTGTGGTGGACCGTATCTTCATTGCTTTCCATTTTAGCACAAGCGACATATGAGCGTCAAGCGTCTTGGCTCAGTAAATCTTCAGGGGTCAGCGGCGAAATAACTTATAATTTTAAGTACTTCCGCGTTGCGATCAATGACGAGACGATACCTATCAGCGCACCAATCATAATCATTGCTAACACCACCAATCCGGCATACACCGTGCTAATGTTCATCAAATTATCCATCGGCAGCCGTACCGCCAGCTTGTCGTGTGCCGAGAACAACAACAGATACCCAACTCCTGAGGCCACCAGTGCCGCGATAAATCCATACATAACCGCCTCGACGATAAATGGCCCACGGATAAACCCGCGATCAGCACCGATCAGCTTCATCATCTGGATCTCATCTTTGCGGTTAAAAATTGCCATCCTGATGGTGTTAAACACCACCAGCGACGAAATCACTACGAACACCACCGTAGCAATCGAGCCGGCGATACTAGCAAACCGCACCCAATCACCGATGGCGTTGATCGCCTCACGCCGATCGCCGATGAATGACGGCTCCTTGGTCGGATCTTTATGCTTTTTGTACAGTTCATCATGCTTGGTAAACTCAATCAGTGGTCGCTGGTCGTTCAAATCCTTGAGCGAAGCCCGAAGCGACGCTGGCATCTCATTGCTTGATTCTTTGATCGCCTCAAGAAACGCTGGGTCATTCTTGTGCTGCTCAATCTGTTCTTGCCGTGCCTGCTCTGCTGAAATATACGTTACCTTTTCGACATTGTGGAGCTTACTCAGGCGCGATATCAACTCATCAATCACCTTTTGCTCGGTTGATCCTTTGAGGAAAATTGACATATCTGCCTTGCGTGAAATTGTATCGACCGAGTCAACCAGTACTTGGCGGGCGGCTATAGTGAGGGCGATGATCAATAGCGTCACCGCCATCACCGCAGTCGCTGCAATCGTCAACCACGTGTTGCGGCTAAAGTTATTGATACCATACCGGCACATCCGCCAGAACGTCAGCACCCGACGGCGACGCTGCCGCGTGCGCTTGAGGACTTTGGGATCAACGCGCGCCTTGGCGGCGGCTTTACGTGAAATATCGGTCATTGCTTGTAACTCCCCTTGGCTTGATCAGAGGTGATTTTACCATGGTCAATGGTGATCACCCGGCGTTTGAGCTTATTGACGATATCAACATTGTGCGTCGTCAGCAGCACTGTGGTGCCATATTTATTAATCTTTTCCAGCAGCCGCACGATATCCCAGCTGTGCTTTGGATCAAGGTTACCTGTCGGCTCATCGGCGATCAAAATCTTTGGCTGGCGCACCACTGCTCTGGCGATCGCCACTCGCTGGCGCTCACCGCCAGACAGCTGGTTCGGGAAATTCTTTTCCTTGCCTTTTAGGCCCACTAGCTCAATCACCTTTGGCACCGTTGATTTGATCTCACGATTGGTCATACCGGCAATCTCCAGCGCGAAGGCCACGTTCTCAAACACCGTCCGGTTTGGCAAAAGTTTGAAATCCTGAAACACCACGCCGATTTTGCGCCTGAGCAGCGGGATATGCTTGTCCTTGAGCGTGTCATAATCAATGCCGCCAACAACAATCTTGCCGCCAGTTGGCTTTTCCTCGCGGGTGAGTAGCTTGAGTAGCGTCGACTTCCCCGCTCCCGATGTCCCGACCAAAATCACGAACTCGCCCGGCTTGACATGAACACTCACCCGGTTCAAGGCCGGCTTGTTGTCCTTGCCATATGTTTTGGTAACCCTATCTAACAAAATCATTGCCATTAGTATAGCAGATTTTTTGGGATGGTGCGAATAGGCGCTAGAGAACCCCTTCCGTCAGCCGCGCGACTCACGCAAATAAGCCGTCATGAACTCATCGATATCGCCATCCAGCACGCCCTGGGCGTTGCGATTTTCGTGCTTGGTGCGAGTATCCTTGACCAGCGTATACGGATGCAGGACATAATTTCTGATCTGGCTACCCCAGTTGGCTGACTCGCCGGCTCTGAGGTCAGACAGGGTTTCGGCGTGTTGCTCCAGCTTCATCGCCAGCAACTTGGAGCGCAAAATCTTCAGCGCTGTCTCTTTATTCTGAATCTGCGAGCGCTCGTTCTGAATCGCCACCGTGATTCCCGTAGGCACGTGCGTCACTCGCACCGCCGAATCAGTAGTGTTCACGCCCTGGCCGCCCTTGCCGCCCGAACGATAGACATCAATCCTCAAATCACTCGGGTCAATCGCAATTTCATCCGGCGTATCAATCTTTGGCAATACCTCCACCAGCGCAAAGCTAGTCTGGCGCAAATTATCAGCATTAAACGGGCTGAGGCGCACCAGCCGATGCACGCCGTTCTCTGAGCGTAATTTTCCATAGGCAAACGGCCCAGAAATCTCTAGCACCGCCGTCTTTATCCCCGCATCATCATTGATCGAGCGCTCCAGCGTATCGGCTTTCATCCCCGACTTCTCCGCCCAGCGCAGATACATCCGCTCCAGCATCGCCGCAAAGTCCTGGGCATCCAGCCCGCCTACGCCAGCCGAAATCCGCACCACTGCCTCACGGTTGTCGTACGGGCCGCTGAATAATAAATCGGTCTTGCGCTGAGTAAACTCCTGCTCCAGTGCCGCCACCTGCGCTTCAAACTCCGGCAGTAAATCGTCATCGCCCAGCTCCATCAACTCAGCGATATCCGCCAGCTGCACCCCCAGCGTCTGCCACGGCTCAACTGTCTGGTGCAAGCTAGCCGCCTTTTTGGCCAGCGCCTGCGCCTCGTCCGGATTATGCCAAATTTCCGGCTGGTTAAGCCGCTCATCCAGCACCGCCAGCTCCTGCTCCAGCGCCGCAAAATCCAGCGCCGCCTTGGCCTGTTCTACTTCTGATCGCAGGGTTTGGATGCGTTTTTTGAGTGGTTGCATGGATATATTTTAGCAGATATCGGTGTGCATGAAAGATAAACACATCTATATAACGGTTGAAGAAGTTACATCCGGATTGCTTTCACCGGTTATGGCAGCTTCCCTTAATTTCTGTCTAGCTAACAGAAGGTGGTCGAGCTGTTGCTTTAATAGTATCCCTTTATACGCTGCATATGCTGTCAATTCATGTACCTTATGCTCGAGATCCATAATATTCAGAGATGTCGCAGTCATCATAGTCCCTGTAAACTCATCATACTTTTGGATAAGTGAATTGGTTTCACTAAGGTAATACTCTATCTTTAGATAAACTTCGTGGAGTTCATCATTATTGAGAATATCCTCAGCAAAAGACGGATAATAATCCCTCAAAATAGTAGATAGCCCTGCCCGCAACTCCGGAGTATCCTTAAATTGCAACTTATCATCGCCACTATCCTGTTTGATATCACCACTTTCCCCTATGCCTATTTCTCCACAACAAACTCCATCTTATCTTTTCTGCCAGTATATCCTTAGCCTCAACCTTTCGCAAGCATATCCATAATCACCCCCTCTATCAACACAAAACATGTTATACTACCCCTATGAATCAAGACATCGCTACCATCCTCATAACTACTGAACAAATTAATGACGCGGTGGCGCGGCTGGGTCGGGAGCTGACTAACGCATACCGCGACAAGAATCCGCTGGTCATCGGCGTCCTGCGCGGTGCGGCACCGTTTATGATCGATCTGGTGCGCGCCATGGATTGCTATATGGAAATCGATTTCATTGACGTCTCTAGCTACGGCGACGCGACCGAATCATCCGGCGCGGTCACCATTCTCAAAGACATTGATAGTGACGTTACTGGGCGACATATTTTGTTGGTCGAAGACATCGTCGATACCGGCCGAACGCTAGAAAAATTGCTAGAATTATTCTCTGGTCGCGGTGTGGCCTCAGTCAAAGTCTGCTCACTACTCGACAAGCCCGAACGACGTATCGCCAACGTTACCGCCGATTACGTCGGCCTGTCCGTCCCTAACGAATTCGTCGTCGGCTACGGCCTAGATTTCCGCCAACAATACCGGAATCTACCGTATATTGGGGTGTTGAAGCCTGAGGTATATCAGGGCTAAAGTTTCTCCACCGCCGCCACAAATTGCTCGCCGCGGTCGACGTAATTTTTAAACATGCCAAAGCTGGCGGCCGCTGGGCTGAGGATGACAACATCACCCGGGCGAGATAATTGATTGGCTTGGGCAACGATATCCACCATCGTTGTCTGACCGAGCACCACTGTTGTCGCCGTCACCGATGCTTGATGCAGTGACTGCTCAATCTTTGCTGCATTCGCCCCGATAATGATCACCGCCCGCACCGTTTGTTTGGCAATCTCCGTGGCCATTTCATCATAATCCGCCCCCTTGTCATACCCGCCGACGATCAGCACTTTCGGCGCTTCAAACGCCCGCAGCGCCGCGATGGCACTGCCCGGCGTGGTAGCGATGCTGTCATCATAATACTTCACACCGTTTTTCTCAGCAACGAATTTCAATCGATGCGGCAGTCCCGTGAAGCTCTCTAATCCAGCCGCATACTGCTCGTCAGTCACTGTAATCGGCAATTCTGTCACCGCGCTCATCGCCGCACAGGCATTCTCGAGATTGTGTGCGCCCGGTAGCCGCAAATGATCGATGCGACAAATCCGCCGATCTTGTACGCAAAAGTAGCCATCCCGGACATACACCTGATCATCGTCAGGAACGGCATAGCGGTACGCAAAATTTAACTCATCATCCCCGCAGTATTCGCTACATGTCTCACAGTCACACCCATACAACGGCCTATCAAGTGGCGTGGCGGCTACCTCCCGTGAGTATTTATTCGTTGGGTGATATAAACATATACCATCCCGCTGGTGACGATGAATATTTTTCTTGGCGTCGAGGTACTCGGCAAAGTCCGCATGCACCTCCAAATGGTCCGGCTCGATCATCAATACCACAGCAATGGTCGGCGATTTCTCGAGATCCCACAGCTGAAAACTCGATAGTTCGTACACAACGAAGTCGTCCTTTGTGATATTTGGCAGCGCATCCAGTGCCGGCACACCGATATTGCCAACCAGATGCACTGTCTGACCAGCCGCCCGCAAGATCGCCGCGATCAGACTACAAGTCGTACCCTTGCCTTTCGTCCCCGTCACGCCAATAATCGGTGCTGGACATTTGTCGAAAAACTCATTGGTCGCCGACCATATTTTGCCCGACGTCTTGAGCAGTCGTGGCGGCACGCTCGGTGCTCGCACCACCATATCGGCATCCTGCAGTTGCTCGGCAAACACCGACTCGCCAGTCCGCACCGCCACGCCATCTGGCACATTCTCGACCGCTTTCTGGTCAGCAATCACAAATTCAGCATCAGGAAAAACCTGCCGAAAATATCTCAAACTTGATATACCCTCAAGGCCATAGCCAGCGATGATGATCTTCATAGGTTTATTATAGCATTGAGCACTACTAAAACAGCCCTTCAAGCTTCCCCTGCAATCGCCCGAGCAGTTCTTTATCACCGCTACTCACGCCAGCAAGCACCCAGGTATTTGCTGCAAAAAACTCTCGCGCCACCCGAACAATTTGGTCAGCGGTCACCGCTAAGATTGCCGTTGGCACGCCCTCATAATTCTTGACGAAATCATCGGCAAAATAACGCCCGGTATAAAAATTGCTGACCTGCGCTACCGTTTGCGCCCCCATCTGATAGCGACCCAGCGCATACGACTTGGCATTCTCGATATCCTCCGAGGTGATCGTCCCGTTCAGCACCCGGCGCAGCTCGCGCACAATGATATCGAACAGTGCCTCTGCCGTCTCGAGGTTGACCTGACCGCCAAAATCCCACGCCGAATCATGAAACCCAACTGAGGTGTCACTGAACACGCCATACGCTAGCCCCTTCTTGCGCGCCGCCCCAAAAATCCGCGAACTCATCGTCCCGGTTAAAATATGATCCAAGCAACCCATAGCATCAGAGTCCTCATCGCTCAGCTCACGCGGCAGATTCATCGACCAGCCAAATGTCAGATTCGAGGCCTCCTTGCGACGGATAAAAATCGGTGCAGCACTCGACAGTTTATCGCGTGGAATGGCAAATCGCTCGCCCGGCTCTAGCTGCCACTGCTCCAGCGATTCACGAATCGTCGCCATCCGCCCAGTCAACTTACCAGCCACCACAAACCGCATATTATTGAGCGTATGCGTCCGCCGATGATGCTCCTTGATATCCTTCAGCGTGATCGCATCAATCGTTTTCAGTCGCTGATTATACGTCAAAATATCCTCACCCAGCGCTTGCTGCACCCGCGGCCACATGACTCGGTTATGGTTATTGAGATAGCCGGTCAACTCGCTCCGAACATTACCCTTTTCAGCCTCTAGTTCTTCGGTGTTAAAGCGCGGTGTGGTGATCGCCAGCCGCTGTAATTCTAAAATCCGATCCCATTCAAAATCCGCACAGGCCGCCTCGTACACCATCGAATAATCAGAGGTGAACGCATTATGGTACGCGCCATTCTTGGTAAACTCCTGCTCATACGCGTGCTCCGAACGGAACTTCTCATTCGCCCCGAATGCCATGTGCTCCATGATGTGCGCCGTCTCGTAGATATCCTTGTCGCGGACGTAGCGGTTGCCCGCCCGAAACTGCACCTGAAAGCTCATCACTGTCGCGTCCGGCACATCAATGAACAGACCTTTCGCACCGTTTTTCAATTTTATTTCTTTGACCGTATGTTTCATCTGTCTGTCGCTCTCTGCCCACCGGTTTTAGGACTATTTCCGATTCTTTTTGCGGTTTTGGCGCTGCGCCTTTTTCTTCTTGCGCGCTG
>CAMURE010000003.1 GCA_947097375.1 uncultured Candidatus Saccharibacteria bacterium | reverse complement strand
AGGAGACTGTAAATCTCCCGCCGTAAGGCTTCGTAGGTTCGAGTCCTACTTCCGGCACCATATTAGCTATGTCACAGAGAGCGTTAGCCGACGCTCTTTTAAAATTGAATTGCACCTGAACAACATGGGTATTTTTGATATAATAAAAACTATGGAAAAGAAAAGGGTAACGCCAGAGGAAAGAGGGACTCCTATTGGTGGGGTTAGATACCTTATTATAAATTCAACAGATAGTGAAAAATCGGCAAAGTTCTGGAGCGCCGTGACTGGCAGAGAGCCTGGCGATATCTCACCGCCATACATTGATCTACCGCCAACTAGCGATGAGAATGGGGTAACGATTAGTATCCAACGGGTTCCTGATAAAGAGTCTCTCGGGATACATATTGATATTGTTGTCGACGATATTGACGAGGCTATTCAACAGATAATTGACCTTGGTGGAAAGCTCGTAGAAGAAAAGACAGAAGGCAACTGGCGCTGGGTAGTTATGCAAGACCCTGATGGAAATAGGTTTTGCCTGGTGACTAACTAGCGACTGTGGGTAACGTTGACTTTACTAACAAACAATGCTATAATTTCCACCATGGTAGAACTTATCAAACGGGGGCTGATTACCTGGAACGAGCAGAAAAATCAGCGCCTCAAACTGCAGCAAGCCTACGTCGCCCTAGCCATCATCAGCCTGGCTATCGGCGGTGGATTAGTACTGATCAGCAATTCGGCCGCACATCTGGCCGCCTCGATCGCGGGTATCGTCGGTGTGGTCTTCTTGGTCAATAGTGTCGCTTGGACAGTGCTGGACGCCATCATTGCACCGCGCCTGCCGCGGCCAGCCAAACCAGCCCGAGCGCGCACCACGAAATCCACCCGCACCTCACGTTAAGTTGCTCACCAGCTCCCAACATGCTATTATCAAATCATGAAACGATTTCCATTTGCTAAAACGCTCAAAGCACTCTATAAACCATTACCGCGCATGTCCAAGCAGTCGCGCCAAGCGGTCGCCGATAACCTTTGGATTGTCGCCGCAATGTTGGCGGTGGTAGCTGCCTTGTCGCTCAGTTCAGCCCTGTCATTACTGTCACAGGCTGATCATATCTCCCTCTTTGGTGTCGCCATATTTGTACCAAATATCGCCATCATCCGCTTGCAACAGATCATCACGCTGATCTTTGCCATCACCGAAATTGTCCTCTTTGGACTAGCCATCTCACCACTACGACAGAAACAAACCCGAGGCTGGCTCTTTGCTACTGCCGGCATTGTCGTTACGTTCTTCGCTACCGCCGTCACCTTTATCCTCAGCTTCTTCACGCACTATTACGACGTTGCTGGCGGAGTCGTCGCTATTGCCCTCGTCGTTGCTATGGGTTATGTACTCAGCGAGATTGAGCCCGAATTTGACTCAGCCAAAGCAGATAAGCCAACAACCCCTAAAGCTACTGATACACCAGACCAGGCTAAAGCGGAAGCCAAAGCAAAGGCTAAGAAATAGTCTCGACTTGCCATCATCTTTGCACGACCATGCGAGTATGATACAATAACAACTGTTACTGCGCCGTTTTTAGACGTAGTAATATGCCGCGATAGCTCAGTTGGTAGAGCGCATCCATGGTAAGGATGAGGTCTCGGGTTCAAGCCCCGATCGTGGCTCCACAATAGCCTTTCAAAAAATGACGGCACTCTCTTGCCGTCATTTTGCTATTAATTGACGCGAGACACACCTCGATACCTCAGTTGACTTAACACTTCAGCGACTATGTGCGCTATACTAACTACATGGTCAATGACATCTTGACAAAGCTAACAGAGCTCGCCAAGGGCAACGAGGCGTACGCTGAGTTTAATAAGCGTATCGTTAATACCAAGATGCCGGTCATCGGCGTGCGCGTACCGGATTTGCGGCGGTTGGCGAGGGAACTGGCACCTGACATGAGCGCAGCCGGCATTAGCAAATTGCTAACGGCCAAGAACAAATCATTTGACTACGTGCTGCTGTGCGGATTGTTGATCACGCACGCTCGGCTCGATGACCAGACGGCGATTGATTTAGCCAAGCAATATTTGCCGCGCGTTGATTCGTGGGCGCACATTGATGTGTTCATCGAGAAAAAGCGGCGCTTTGCTGGTAAAATGTGGTTGGATTTTGCACTAGAATGCCTACAAAGCGAAGCTGAATTTACAGTGCGCTACGGCGTGGTTTCTTTGATGACTAATTTTTTGGATGAAGCACACATCGATCAGGTTTTCGCAGCGCTGCGAAACGTTAAACACGACGGTTATTACGTCAAAATGGCGCTGGCCTGGCTATATGCTACGACGGCAGTACACTTTTTTGATCTGACGCTGGCTGAATTAGAAAACGAGCATATCGACGCCTGGACGCGCAACAAAGCTTATCAAAAAATGCGCGAATCGCGGCGATTCACACCCGAACAACAACGTATCATTAGGCAACAAAAAGGAGGACGCCAATGACCAGCAAACCAACCATTTCAGCAGCGGAAATTACCAAAGCGCTGGACTTTCGCCGCGCCTGCAAGGAATTTGACGCTGATAAAAAGATCACTGACGATGATATGGCGCTGATCCTTGAAGCAATTCACCTCGCGCCAACCTCGTACGGCTTTGAGCAATTCGACGTCATCGTTGCCCAAGATCAACAGCTGCGCCAGGATCTAAAAAATGCGCACCGATTAACAAGCCGCGCTTTGATGCCAGCCATTTCCTCATTTTTACTGCCAAGACGGCCGAGGCGCTTGATGGCCACATCGATCATATGCTCCGCGACGTGAAAGAAATGAATCTAGTCGAGCGCACTGCTTATAAAACGTTCTGGAAGCAGTGGGCGAAGAACGATTTCAAGCTGATGGACGCGCCTGACGGGCTGCACCAGTGGTCAGCGCATCAGGCGTATATCGCCCTCGGCTTTGCCATGCTGGTGGCAGCCCAGCGGGGGATCGACTCGTGTCCGATTGAGGGATTTGCCATTGATCAGGCGACAAAGACCCTCACGGCCTACCGACTTATTGACCCAGCCAACGATTTGCCGGTTCTCATGCTGGCACTCGGCTACGCTAGTCGTAGCGACCAGCCGCACCTGCGCAGCCGCCGACCACTTGATGAGATGATTCGCTGGTATTAGTCCGAGAGCAAGAGTAATTTTTCGTAGCAGCACCCCTAGCGTTTCCTAATTATCTGTGCTATAATCGGTCAAGATTGTAAATAAACGTAACGAGTAAAGAGATGGCAAAGAAGAATACGAAGCGAAAGTTGATTGGTTTGGTCAGTGATTTGAGCGGCCACCGCACGTACTACACTACGATCAACACTCAAAACCGCACCACAAAAGGTCAGGGTAAGTTGACACTCCGAAAATACGACCCAGTCGCCGGTAAGCATGCAACCTACACCGAGACCAAGAAAAACCTCGGCCGCAACGAAGTCAAACCGCGCAAGGGTTAATGACATCAAGCGAAAACCACTCCCCTCAGACGGGGTGGTTTTTTATTTGCAACACAAATGACCAAATCAGCAGGCCGGTTTAACTCTCACACACCAATCTACCGCTGCGCCACGATCATATCAAGCAAGGTATTGACATATTCAGCCGAGGCTACCACTGACGACGCACTGTGCTCACTCAGCATACCAGTTTTGGTAATGCGCCGCTCGCGGATCAAGTCAACAATTCGCTCTGCTCGCGCCATCTCTCCTGTCTCGATATAATATTGCGCTAGCCACAAACTAGCGACCACACTGCTATCTGGATCCTCTGCTCGTCGCTTGAACAGACCATCAACTGCCGCTAATGTCCGCGTCGCCTCACTAACCAGTTGCTTGGTCTGCTCAGTCTCACCCTCAACGCCAAACATATAGGCGGCATACACCGCATCCATCGTCACCCCGTCAGCGCCACGTCCCGCCAGCTGCAGACTAATATCATCAGCGCACGTTCGCCACCGCACTGCATTGGTTTGGTCGTCATGCTGCTGCGCTAGTTCGCTCGCTTGCTCCAACGCCGCCCGCGACAGCCGCCAAACGAACGCCGCGTCATCGTCCGCCGCCAGATTATCCCAATTATCCGTCACAAATGTCGCTACCTTGGTGGCCACCGACTGATATAGCTGCCGCGAGCGCTCTACGCCAACTCGTGACGTCGCAAATTGACAAAAGATAAATAATACCGCTGCCGCATCCATTAGTCGCATTGGCGGACGGTCTTGACTCCACGCGGTATCAGTCGCCACCGGATCACCGTCCGTATAATATGCCGGCGCGAAGTAACCATCGGTCTCAAATATCCGCTGACAAGCTTCGAAGAACATCGCCGCCTCATTACCATACCCCAGCCGAATCAGCGGCCATAGCGCGAACGCTGCGTCGTGCAGACGACAATTGCCGGCTGAACCATCAGTCAGTATCAGCCCGTGCTCATCCACGTGGGCTCGCAGTGTCAACAGGGAGTTAATAAAGGCCTTACGGTGTGGTAGCGGTAATTTCTGGGCCGCGCGAAAACCGGGACTCAGCCACTTGTGCCAAAAATCCGTTGTCCGCGCCAAGCTCCGCACCAGCCCGACACTGCGCGTCTTTTCGTGCAGCCCCAACGCTTCCTTGATCGACGTCCCGGCTGCCAACCAGTAGGTGCAGCGATCCGACGCTAGCGCCGCCAGCCGCAGCGAGCAGCCTAGCACCGAGTCGGTCATGCCATATTCATGCGGACAGCCCGCCAGCTCACCATCCTCCGCATCGCGCCACGCTCCATCCAGCCCAGCGCCAAATCGCCCGACCGTCCACCGATCAAAATCACGCCCAGCAAATGTCCGTAGGCCAGCGGCAAACGCCCGCCGCCCACGATAATGCAGCAGTGCCCGTGAAGCATCGACATACTGCGCCGTATCAATTACTTGACCATCATCGTATAGCTGGAACGCCTGATGCAAAAACAACCTCACCTCACGTGTCTCAGTCCGCAGATTGACCACGTGAATATTACGACCAAATACATTGACTTTACTGTCAACGAAATCATCGCATTCCAGCACCAGTCCCAATCGCTCATGCTTGAGCACCGTGTGCGCCACCAGCGCCCCCTGCGGCAGTCGCATCGTCACTTGCCACGATCCATCATCAATCCACGAAAACTCGCCATCCACCCACACGCCGATCCGATGCACGGCCTGATGGTTCTGGACTTCGCGGCCAACGTGCGGGAACGACAGTGAACTTACTCGACCAAACTGATCGAGCTCAATCGCCAACGTACTATTTGCCAACAATACCGCCATCAAAACCTCTCATACCGATGCGCACTCAGCCGCCAGCGCACATCGCGAATTGCGTTAACATAATAGAGGAAGGCCTCATACGGCGAATCATACGGACTGAAATAGGCGTGGACGTCGCCATCAGTAAACCACTTGGTACACATATAATAGAAATGATCAGACGACTGCAACCGCCGCCAATCGGTGATCAGCTGCTCATCACCACTCCTCAGTACGTCGGCCTCCAGCTCGTACAGATACCGCAGTGCTTCTTTCTGCAAGTCATTGCCATTCCACGCTGTCAAATCACGCTCACTATCCGCCCAAGTCACCGTCTCTGGCATGCTGATCTCGCCAACCGGCTGATGCGCCGCCAACGCTTCAGACACCGTATAAAACGTATTACCGCTAACCTCGAGCCATGAGGTAACAAACTGATCAAAAAAGCTAAAAATACCGCTATCCGACCACTGGTGCTCGCCAAAGGTTTCATAATCCATGAACAAATTAACCAGCGGCGCCTCGGCTGTCGCCTCCATCAGCCACGTCCGATATTTTTCTGCCGTCAGCGGCCAACCCGCCCACGACCGATTGCTAAACCGAAAGGCGATATCGTCGCTCAGACGATAGTTCTTGAGCAGCAGCCCAATCCTGTCCGTACCAACCGGCCGATACACATAATTCGGACTGCGCCACTCCAGCACATCATCCCAACCTTCGGCCAGCACACCGCTAAAGCCAGCGTTCTCCGCCCACTTAGCGAGGTCGTTGTTGTACGCTAGCTCGGTATTTGCGAGCACCTTGGTCTCGACACCAAACAGCTGGCGCAGCTTCTGCTGGTGACGGTGAATTTGCTTCTCAAACTCGGGGCGCGAATAAAAGAACGCCAGGCTGTGATGATACGGACTTGATAGCAATTCAACCTTGCCGGTGGCGACCAGCCGCTTAAAGCTCTCGATCACCGCTGGATTAAAGCGCTCCGCTTGTTCGAGGAATACACCGCTGATGCTCAGCGACAGCTTGAAATCATGATGCCGCCTGAGCAGTTCTTCTAGCAGGGCATTCATCCGTAGATACGACTTCTCAGCAACTTTATGAAAAATTAACTCGTTGTTTTGGGCTGGATCATTGGTCTCGAAATAATCATGCCGCGCCGCCACGTCAAAAATACTGTATCGTCGCACCCGCCACGGCTGATGTACGTGGAGATAGAGGGTGATGCCTCGGCTCATGCCCACCTCCTTTCGGCGGACGCCTGATATAGCGCAACACATTGTCGGGCCGCATCCCGCCACGATAGCCGAGCGTACTCATCCTTGACATTACGCTTTAATGCCGATTGCAAGCCTGGCGAGCGCGCAATATTGACGATCTCATCCGCCAGCTTATCGACATCCCAATAATCAAACCGCATGATGTTGTGAAGCACCTCGCCAACACCCGACTGCTTACTGATGAGCAGCGCCGTATCATGATGCGCCGCCTCTAGCGCCGTCAGCCCAAACGGTTCTGACACCGAACTCATGATAAATATATCGATCAGATAGTAGGCATCGCGCCACTGCTTGCCACGAACAAAACCAGTGAAAATCACCCGGTCGCTCACACCCAGCCGCGCGGCTAAGGCTACCAATTCATCCCGCTGCTCGCCATCGCCCGATAGCAAAAATGCGATCTTGTCGTAGCGCTCTAGCGCTCTAGCTGCCGCCCGCACAAAATAGGTCAGCCCTTTCTGTACCGTCAGCCGTGTCAACGCACCAACGATGGTATAGCCATCAGTCTTGAGATCCTCAAGGTATTTATATGTCGCCGTGTCGTACTCATGTGGCGGCAGGTCAGCCAGGTCGATCGCATTATATACCACCTCAACTTTATCTGGCGGGATATGATAATTCTTGACAATCATGTCCTTGGTAATACGGCTAACCGCGATAATTCGATCCGCCATCATCAGCCCCTGCTGCTCAATCTCATGCACCAATGGATTACCCGAATGTTCGCCCGAGCGGTCAAACTCAGTGGCATGCACGTGAACAATCAGCGGTGCACCCGACACCTCCTTGGCGATCACGCCAGCCTCCATCGTCAACCAGTCATGGGCGTGGATGGCATCTGGTGGACGTGACTGAGCAAGCCGCCTCACAAACTTACCATAGCGACGTTGCAGTCGGCGCATTGGCCCAAGTCCATGCTTATCTGTATCCTCGACTTCTGGTGCCACCCCGTGATCATACGCCCCAAGGTCATGATAGCCCGGCGGTAGCGGCGAGGCCGCATGAATATTCATATGAGTAATAGTTGGATGTTCTGCCGAATAGGGCACAACAAAATCAATATCAATACCATGTGCTGCCAACGCCTTTGACATCTGATAACACGCCACACCGAGGCCGCCACAATTGTGCGGAGGAAGCTCCCACCCTAGCATCAAAATTCTCATCTTATTCCCAGTATAGACCGCCGCTTATGCTTTTTCAAGCGCATCTGGCATTTTTTTCACGAGATCAAGGCATTATTTTCACAAGAGACGAGCTCGCATAGTATCATTAAACTACATCAGGCCATTAAAAAACGGCTTTCGTCAAGCCGTTACGTTACACATTGTGGCAGGGGCAGTAGGAGTCGAACCTACCTCTGCGGTTTTGGAGACCGCCATTCTAGCCGATGAACTATGCCCCTATATTCCGCTACTGAGCGGGCCAGCTTATCTATTATAGCAGAAAAAAATATTATGCAAACTGACCCAAACTGACCATTTTGAAAAAATATGATATAAGTTATTGACAAAATAATGCTTGTGTGATAATATTGGGGAAACAACCAGTGAGGAGGATGTTATGAAATTAAGTACAAAGCTTAAGATCGTGGCGCTGTCGCTGGTCGCTGCTTTCGGAGCAGGACTGGTCTACTACGCCAACGCAGAAACAATCGACAATACCCGCGACTGTGACAAGTACGCCGTGGTGTATTGTGGTACCATGTCGTCGCAGGAAATCCGTGAACGATACTACAACAAAGATGTGTCGAAGATTTACGCAGCATTCGACATTTATCGTGACTCGCTTAACGGCAACTACGTTAATGGCGCAGTCTACCGCAACGGTGAAGTTCGCCTTGATAACGGTACGGTTGTGGCAACCAACGCACGGACAGCCATCCGCAACATTAGCGGTGGTACACCAATCCAAGGTACTAACGCCAAGGTCGTTCCAGCCAGCCGCATGGGTAGCGCACAGCAAGCCTTTATTCGTCTGGATGAGCAGGGTCGCTTTAAGTTCGCCATCATGACACCATGTGGTAACCCAGTCATTGCGACTAACGTTGTTGTGCCGCCACAGCCAAAACCACAGCCAGTGGCTACTTGTAAGGCACTTGACCAGCCAGTTGTTAACCGCCAGACTAACACGGTCGCCCTAAAGGCACATGCAACAGTCGAGAACGGTGCAACCGTTAAGTCATACACCTTTAGCATCACCGATGCTTCAGGCAAGGAAGTCTTCTCACGCAGCAACACTACTTCAGCGCTGACCAGCGAGACCAGCGCTACCATCAAGGAAGCGGGCACTTACACCGCTCGCGTCAAGGTCACAACCAGCCTTGGTGATCGCACCAGCAACGACTGTGTCAAGCAGTTCACCATCCAGCCAGAAACGCCAAAGGCTAACCCTGGCATCAAAATTGAGAAAAAGGTTGATGGCGTCAAGCACAAGACCGTCCAAGTTGGCAACGAATTCCCATACCAGGTAACCGTCACCAACACCGGTAACGTTGACCTGAAGAACGCTGTTGTCACCGACGATGCTCCACAGGGTGTTACCTTCCTACGGGCATCTGAGGGCACACTCCAGAATAACACCTGGAAGACAACAATCCCTGAGCTCAAGAAGGGTGCCTCAAAGACCTTCACCATCACCGCCACCATCAAAGAGCAAGTGACTGGCAAGGTCGTCAACACCGCCTGCGTTGACACCCCAGAGATTCCTGGCGACAAAGATAGCTGTGACAACGCAACCGTCGATGTACCAGAAAAAGTTGAAGCATGTAACGTCCAGACTGGTGTCATCGAGAAAGTCGAAAAGGGCAAAGAGAACACGCCACCATACACCACTGATCTGAGTAAATGTGAAAAGATCAAGGTCTGTGACGTCACTACCAAGACAATCCGCGAAGTTACCAAGAAAGAAGCCGAAGACACCAAGCGGTTCGTCGGTATCGACAGTGAAGAGTGTAATCCAAAGCCAACCACCCCAACCCCACCAACACCAACCGCACTACCACGAACTGGTATGACCGATATGGTACTCGGTGGTCTGGGCCTCGGCGCACTGGTCACCTCAGCCCTAGCATACGTCGCTAGCCGACGCCAACTATAAGAGACTGACCGCTCCGAGAATCTAATTCTGAAGCGCGAGGTTTCAGGCGAGAATCCCCCTTGGATAAGGGGGATTTTTTGTGTATACTAACATATATGAAACCTTTGCAACTTTCTTCTCCTCACATCATTGCCATGGTGGGCGTGCCGGGGGCGGGCAAGTCGCAATTCGCGGCTGAGTTTTCTGAGATGTTTCATGCGCCGCATTTGGACTCTGGTATCCTAACGGCATTATCTGATGACGAGGCGGCTGTTAATTATGCGAGCGGCGCGCTCCTCAAAGAGCTAATGAAGACTCATCAAACCATCGTATTTGAAGGGGCAACGGAGAAGCGAGCCTGGCGGGTTGAGCTCGCCAAGACAGCCCGCGCTGCCGGCTATAAGGTTCTCTTCGTTTGGGTACAGACTGACCTCGCGACTGCCAAAATGCGCTGGCTTAAGGCAAACGATAACGATGAAGCAACGTTTGACGCCAAGATCAAGCAATTTTCACCACCACACCCCAGCGAGCCATGTGTCGTTATTAGCGGCCGTCACACCTATAATACGCAGGCGCGCACCTTGCTCAAGCGCCTAGCCGATGTTCGTCCGAATACCATAGCGACTACACCACAGCCTCACACTACCCCGGTCGATGCCAGTGCACGCCGTATGCAGCGTCCAGTGCTTAGTCGTATTCGCGTTAGCTAGGAGCTATACATGCCAGTAATTACCGACGCTGAGTTTGGCGAAATCACGGTGAGGCGCTCGCACTTGGCGCGTCAGGTGTCACTGAAAGTCGCGCCAAACGGGCAGCTGCGGATCAGCCTGCCGACGTACACGCCGCTGCTCGCAGCAAAAATGCTCATCAAATCATCCCGGCCGCGTATTCGCGAGCTCCTGGGCGAGCATCAACAAGGTCACTACTACACGCACGACCAATCAATTGGCAAAAGTCATCACCTGATCATCGAGACCCAGCCCGCGCTCACCGAACTCACTATCAAGCGCTCCGGCACCCGCATCCTCGTCAAGCTGCCACCCGGCACCGACATCGCTACTCCAGCCATCCAGCAGCGCATTCGCGAAGTCGTCATCGCAGCGCTACGCAAAGAAGCCAAAAGCTACCTGCCACGGCGGCTGAAATTCCTGGCCGAGGAACACGGCTTTTCCTATCAAACCGTCAAACTGACGCACGCCTCCAGCCGTTGGGGTAGCTGCTCGTCGCGCGGCACGATTAGCCTGAATATCGCGCTGATGAACCTGCCGTTTGAACTGCTTGATTATGTGCTGGTTCACGAACTAGCTCACACCCGCCAGATGAATCACTCCGACGCATTTTGGCGAGAGGTCGCAGCTATCGACCCAGCCTACAAAACACACCGAGCGGCACTGAAAAACCACACACCGCACGTGTAGCGTGTGCTATACTAAAACACATGAGACAAGGGATGGGCACGTGGCGCATGAGGCGCGGTCAGCAGCACGTACGCGACGAGACGAGTGCGACACCAGAGCATAGCCAGATGATGACACTGGTGAATAGCTTGACTGATGCGGTGCTGAGTACCGATGCTCACGGCGTCATTACGATTTATAATGCAGCAATGATTGGTCTGCTAGATACCAATGCCACACTCCACGGCCACCACATCAGCGAGATATTTCACTTACAGACACTCAGTGGCACGCCGATCAATGTATTTGGCGAGCTCAGCAAATCACCGTCAATTCGCACCCGTGATGACCTGATCATGCCACTCAGTGATGGCGACCATTTGCGACTGGAGGCGACCTTTGCGCCGATTTTGGGCGGCAGCTCAAGCACTGACGGTTATGTGCTCATTCTGCGTGACGTCACCAAGATAAAAAGCCTCGAAGAGGAGCGTGATGAATTTATCAGCATCGTCAGTCACGAACTACGTACACCAGTGGCGATCGCCGAGGGAGCGCTTGACAATGCTCGGCTGCTCGCCGAAAAAGGCTACACCCAAAAGGTACATGAGGCACTGGTCGCCGCACACGATCAAGTGATGTTCCTCGCCAAAATGATCAATGACCTTAGTACCTTATCGCGCGCCGAACGTGGAGTAGCGGACGAGACAGAGACGATTAATTTGATGGAACTAGCCGGTACATTGCACAGTGAATTTGCACCACGAGCGGCCGAGAAGGAACTACGGTTTGACCTCGACGTAAGTGCGCAGATTGGCACAATTAAGGCTTCGCGATTATACTTGACCGAGCTGCTACAAAACTTCATCATCAATGCCATTAAGTACACACCTCAAGGTGGAGTAACCTTGCGGATACACCGGCGTAACGGTGTCGTGCAGTTTGCGGTGATTGATACCGGAATAGGCATCGGCAAGACTGACCAAAAAAAGATTTTCCAGCGCTTTTACCGAGCCGAGGACTACCGTACCCGCGAGACCAGCGGCACCGGCATTGGACTCTATGTTGCGGGCAAGTTGGCACACAAGCTCGGCTGCACCATCTCTGTCAAGAGCCGGCTCAACCATGGTTCGACGTTTAGCTTTGAGCTGACCGATCCGGACACGTCCGCATAAAGCTACCCTTGCAATCGCGCCCCAGACACGCTACAATAGACTTGACAGTCTGCTAAGAAGCAGACTTTTAAATTGGGAGAAGCTATGGCACAAAAAAACGCAGCAGGATCAAAGACGAGGGTTCGCCGCATTACCGCAAAAGATGACGGGGCGAGGCAGTCGTCACCACATACATCAAAAGCAACCACAACCACCAAAAAAACTACCAATAAAACCACAGAAGAAACCGTGGCAGCAACCAGTACATCACCAAAACAGCCAAAAACTACGGCCAAAAAATCATTGAAGAAATCAGGCGATGTTGGCTACTTTAAGGGTGCATGGCAGGAGCTCAAGCTGGTACGCTGGCCAACTCGCTCAGCAACCTGGAGCATGACGGCGGCAGTGCTGGTATTCACGTTGATCTTTGTGGTACTGATCTTGCTGCTTGACGCTGGATTCAACTGGGGCTTTAATCAAATTTTGAAATAGGAAAGGGAAATTATGTCATCAAATCGCTACGATTCAACCCGCTCATGGTACGCCATTCATACCTACTCGGGCTATGAGGAAAAGGTCGCTGAGTCCATCCGCCAGCGCATTAACGGCGTCGACATGGCCGACAAAATCTTTGACGTCATGGTGCCGAAAGAAAAGCAAATTCAGATCAAAAACGGCAAGCGCAAGGTTGTCGATGCCAAGATCTTTCAGGGCTACGTGCTGGTCGAGATGAAGCTGACCGACGAGACCTGGTACATTGTCCGCAACACGCCGGGCGTAACTGGCTTTGTTGGTGCTGACACCACGCCAACACCGGTGTCCGACAAAGAAATTACCAAGATCAAAAAGCGTATGGGCGTCGAAGAGCCAAAGCATCAAATTGATTTCTCGGTCGGTGAAGTGGTCTCCATTATTGACGGTCCGTTCAAGGGCTTTGACGGGTCAATCGCAGAAATCGACGCCATCAAGGGCAAGATCAAGGTCATGGTCAGTATGTTTGGCCGCGATACACCAGTCGAACTAGACGCGCTGCAGGTCAAGAAAGTCTAGCCACCTAACTATCTGGCTGCACAATGACACAGCGTCAGGCTACCAGACATCTTTTGCTTCAACTACCTCGCTACTTCTCGCGAGGTAGTGTTGTACGGCAAAGAGGGCTAGTGCTACCGTAATCATCCCCAGTAGCACCGCCGCAATCGGCCACTGCCTAGCATCATACATCGCCATGATAAGTACCGGCACCGTCCCGATGCCGCACGCCAATATCTTACCAAACAACAGAGTCGCCAGTGTCACTTGACTATGACATAATCGAATGCTGCGCTTCAGTAGATACGAGCCGCAGCGCCCCAGCCAATACGGCAGCATTATCACTACGCCCAAAACTGCGACTGTCATCACCGACATCAACATCAGCTGCACGACTTGCAACATAAATGGTATCGCACGAGGCGTCGTATCAATCGGCGTGGCGGGCGGGGTAGGTGTCGACTGCACTGCCTCTGGCGATACACCGAGTTGCATGAGTAGGCCACTGCGCGCCAGCCACAACAACCCAGCACCGACGATAGCTGCGTAGGTAAAAATTAGCAGACTGTAAGCGAGCGCACCAAACATATTGATGAGGCGACGAACCGGCTTGATGCTACGAGCGTTCATGCTTGTATTCTAGCACAATTTTCGTTATAATACAGTGGTTACGCACAGAAAAAATAAGAGGAAACTATGGCAAAGAAAGTTATTGGTAATCTAAAATTACGCATCCCTGCCGGACGAGCAACCGCTGGGCCACCAGTCGGTTCAACCCTCGGTCAGTGGGGACTGAACATGATGGATTTCATCAATCCATTCAACGACGCTACCAAAGATATGATGGGCAAGGACGTCATCGTCCACATTCAGGTGTTCGAAGACCGCACTTTTGCGTGGAAGAGTTTGGGGCAACCAGTGGATGACATGATCCGCGAGAAGGCTGGTATCCAAAAGGGTAGCGCCAAGCCACACAGCGAAAAAGTTGGCAAGCTCACCCGCGCCCAACTCCAAGAGATCGCTGAAGCGAAAATGGATCAGCTAAACGCTATCGACATCGAAGGTGCAATGAAAGTTGTCGCCGGATCAGCTCGCTCAATGGGTGTTGAGATCGTCGACTAGACTCATACCTATTTTATCCAAAATTGCTCCCCATCTGGGGAGTAATTTTATTATGCTATAATCATTTGGTGATCACCAAACGTTTACTTGATACCACCGTTATCGAGGCGCTACGAGCTGACAAACTCGTCGTGGCACCGACTGACACCATTTATGGCCTGCTCGCTCGAGCTGATAGCCCGAGGGCAGTTGATGAGCTATACCGCGTACGCCAGCGCGACCGGACTAAATCCTGCATCATCCTGCTTAGCAGCGCCGACAACATTCCCGAACTCACCACCAAGCAGCGGTATATCTATGATCAGCTGTACTGCGAACGGCCGACCACTATTGCTGCCAGGGTCAGCCCCGACGTTATGCCGCACCTCGTACGTACTGACGCGACCTTGGCATTTCGCGTCGTACCGCCAGAGACGAGGCTATCCGAGCTAATCCGACGGGTTGGCCCGCTACTCGCACCGAGTGCTAACCTCGCAGGGCAGCCGCCAGCCACCACGATCAATGAGGCGATCGCATATTTTGGCGATCAGGTGGCTGTCTACGTCGACGGCGGGGAAATCAAGGGGGCGATGCCTTCACGGATCATCACATTTACTGATGAGGGGCAGCTGGTTGCCTTGCGGCAATAATTTCCACTACAGCCAACCAGGCGCCCGACGTCTTGTATCGTAACCTATAAACTACGACTGCTTGAACGGCCGCACCAGCTCTAGCTCCGGCCGCGTCTCGGCGATACGCATCAGCTCGTTGTATTTGGCGATGCGCTCAGAGCGCGACATCGAACCAGTCTTGATCTGGCCCGTACCGAGTCCGACCGCCAGATGAGCAATGGTCACGTCCTCGGTCTCACCCGAGCGGTGGCTCATCACCGTATTCCAGCCAGCCTTTTTCGCCATCATCACTGCCTGAATGGTCTCGCTCAGTGTGCCGATTTGATTTGGCTTGATCAAAATTGCATTGCCAGCCTTTTCAGCGATCGCTCGGTCCAGCCGCATCACATTCGTCACCAACAGATCATCACCGACCAGCTGCGTCGTCGAGCCAAGCTCTCTCGTCAGCGTCTGCCAATCATGCCACGCCCCCTCATCCAGCCCATCCTCGATCGATACCACTGGATACTCAGCCCGCAATTGCTTATACATCTTGATCATACCATTCACATCGAGCGTGCGATGCTCCGTCTCCAACCGATACTGGCCATTACCCTCATAGAATTCACTCGAGGCCACGTCAAGCGCAAAGGCAAAGTCCTGCTCCAATTTGTAGCCAGCCTGTTCAATCGCTCGCGCCAGCAGCTTGACCGGCTCCATATTGCCACCGCGCACATGCGGCGCGTAGCCGCCTTCGTCACCAACCGTCGTCGGGTAGCCCTCGGCCTTGAGCACCTTTGCCAGCGCATGAAATACCTCGGCACTCATCCGCATCGCATCCTCAAACGTCGACGCGCCGACCGGGATGATCATATATTCCTGAATATCCGTCGCACCAAGCGCATGCTGCCCACCGTTCATCACATTGATCATCGGCATCGGCAAGCTCATCGCGCCAGCATTTGCCAGCTGATTAACATAGACAAAAAATTCAACACCCTTAGACTCAGCCGCCGCCTTGGCAACTGCTAGGCTGACCGCGAGGATGGCGTTCGCCCCAAACCGTCCCTTGTTTGGCGTACCGTCCAGCTGCCGCATTCGCTCGTCAACCCGATGTTGCGCAAATGGATCCATGCCGCGTAGCGCCCGCGCGATCTCAATGTTAACATGCTCGACCGCCCGTAGGACGCCCTTACCGCCATACGCCAAGTCACCATCACGCAGCTCAACCGCTTCGTGCGAACCAGTACTGGCACCTGACGGCACCGCCGCCCGCCCGAACGAGCCATCGCTCAGCCGAACATCGGCCTCCACCGTTGGATTGCCCCGAGAATCTAAAATTTGTCGTGCGTGAATGTCTGTGATTGTGATATTGTTCATACTCGCTATTGTAGCAGAGATAAAAGAGCAGGGGCAAGCGGGTTACGACCTTCGCCTCACTCGTACAGGCTCTATGTTTCCCTCTCTGCTACTTTGCCGAGGTAGTGCAGGGCTATCACATACCGTCACTCGTACTAAACGACCCGTCTTTGTCGGAAATTGAGCTGTTGTCGGACCGGGACACTTCTCGGCAAACTGCAGTACATAATTTCTAGATTTATCAATCTCATCAAAACGGTCCGCTGCTTGATTACGTAGATCTTTATTAAGTTCTCCTAGGACCTCAGGATCCAGATCTGCAACATCAATCTGCACGCCGTCACCTCGAAAAAGTTGAATATTTGGATTATTGCTCAGCCCCTTTAGAGCTAACTATGCAGCCTCTTGGGCAGCCTGCCGTCTATTCTCCACATTCTCGCAAGCTGGCCCAGCAATCGGACAGTCCTTGCACCTACCTAAAAATTCCGCCTTACTCATAGTTACATAATTGTACCGCTACGTTGCAGGTATGTCAAATTACTTGCAAAATAATGTGTTCTCATCTACACTTGTAGTTAATTATGGGAGAAAGACATCATTATTCGCCAATAGCTGACGGGCTGTCTGTGCTAAGTAGCCTAAACTTTCAGCGAGGAGTTAGTGAGGCAAATCATGCATTCGCTGTCACGACAGAAGTAGCAAAGAGAGGAGAGCACCTCCCGCCGGATAGAAATCCCGAAAACATCATCAAACAGCACATCATTCCGCACTTCCCAGACGACTACATTGGCTCGCCAGTAACTATCACGAATGTTACTGAAGGCAATGGACTAGCTGTTTATCAACTGAGAGGAAAACTCCTGCTACCAGAGGCCAAAACATTTACAGTCAATAAGCGCTCACAAACACTGGCAGCACTGGCTATTCGTTCCTGGGAAGGTACGCATCATTTTCCGCTCTCCCAAGAAACAGTCGGTAATATTCTCCAGTTTGATATCCATCTACCAACTGATTTGCTGGCGACTTATTTTTCGGCTCAAGCCACAAATCCCGAGATACACGAGACAATACTCGACATAGAAAATGCCGCCAAATATACTACCTCACCCGCTGACTGTACTGCGATAATCGCTTGGGGCGTACAAACATTGACTCAGCAATTGGGCGAAGATTTCTGTAAGAGTGGGTCGTTTTCCGGTGAAGAGTCTACATTTACAAGTGAGGGGACTAGACTTCCGTATAGTAAATTTAACGACATGAGATTCACCGGCTTTAGTGTAATTACCGACCACACCAATGATGAGCCAGCTCCGCGGGTTGCCCTTTCGCTGGACGATGGCGATAGCACTATTCATGTTATCCCAGACCGTCGTTTCCTCTCGAAGTTAATGCGCCATGACAGCGGCGACACAGATACTTTCGCAGCATAAACCCCTAGTTGCTTTACTGCATTATTTCAGGTATAATTCCACTATCAATCAAAT
>CAMURE010000002.1 GCA_947097375.1 uncultured Candidatus Saccharibacteria bacterium | reverse complement strand
CAGTAGCGGTGTTTGACCCGGTGGTGGTGGCCGGTACGACGGTGCAGCATGCTAGTCTGCATAATGCCGATGAAATTGCTCGGCTGGATGTGCGCCGCGGCGACACGGTGGTTATTTTTAAGGCGGGCGATATCATCCCGCAGGTACAAACCGTACTGAAAGAATTGCGACCGGCAGATGCTAAACCAATTGATTATCCAGCAGAGCTGGCGCGCCAATACCCAGAACTAGAGTTTGTGCGGCCAGAGGGCGAGGCGGTGTACCGGGTTAAAGGTTTGAGCGGTCCGCTGATTTTGAAGCGATCTCTGGCACACTTTGCATCCAAAGGTGCCCTAGATATCGACACATTGGGCGAGAAAAATGTCGAGGCGCTGGTCGAGGCTGGGTTGGTCAATGATTTGGCGGATATATATCGGTTGACGAAAGATGATTTGCTGCAGTTGGAGCGCTTCGCTGAGATTTCTGCGCAAAAGCTCATCGATGCCATTGCCGCTAAAAAGCAGCCAGCGTTGGAGCGATTTTTGTTCGGTCTCGGCATTCGGCATGTTGGCACGCAGACGGCGATTGACCTCGCGAACCACTTTGAAAGTATTGAAAAGCTCAGCCAAGCGACTATTGATGAGCTACGCGAAGTGGATGGTGTGGGTGAAATTGTTGCAGAGTCGATCGTGGCGTGGTTTGCTGATGAAGATAATGTAGGGCTGCTTGAAAAATTTGCTAGCCTTGGCGTGACGCCGCAGTTTAGCCAAAAATCCGACCGACTCGCTGGCCAAAGTTTTGTTATCACCGGCACCCTGCAGTCGATGGGTCGTGACGCCGCCGCAGAAAAAATCCGCAATCTCGGGGGCACTTTCCAAACCGCTGTTGCAAAAGATACAACATATCTGGTAGCCGGTGGCAAAGTCGGCGCCAGTAAATTAAAGAAAGCCAAACAATACGGCACCAAAATCATTGATGAACAAACATTGTTAGAGCTTATACGATAACGGAGGTATAACCATGACTCAGCAATCACATCGCGCCCTCGCCATTAAACCCGCCGACACGGTTGTGTTTACTGCCATGTCCAAGAAATATTTTTACATGAGATTGTTCGTCACGAAATTTGTGCTTGAGCAAGGCGTTGTGCCAATCAATCCATTTACCAGTTTTGACTATTTTTTGCTCGACGCAGTGGAGCGTGACACGGTGCGGCGCGCCAATAATACGCTGGTGGCGCGCGCTGATGAGCTGTGGGTGTTTGGCGACATCGCTGATGGTGTACGGGCGGAAATAGTTCAAGCCTGGCAGCAACATAAAACCGTCCGATTTTTTGCGTTTCGTAACGATAAACATATTTACGAAGTTGAGATTGGCGACTTGGTGTATGAAGATGGCGTTGAAACAGTAACCCAACGGAGGTAATGAGATGGTCCGATTTTATTTACAAAAATTAGTGCGTGACAAAGTAGTGCCAAATTGCCTAGATGATCCGGATGTCGTACATACAGAGTACCGCGAGCTGGACAGTCAGGAATTTCGCCGTGAGCTAGTGTGTAAAGTTCATGAGGAGACAAATGAGATTCCGCTGGATGATAATCAGCGTGATGAATCGCTCAAAGAGCTGGCTGATTTGCAAGAAGTCATTGATACACTACGCCAAGATTTTGGCTTTTCTATAGAGCAAGTCCAAGAGGAAATGGCGCGCAAAAAGCAGAAAAAGGGCGGCTTTGATAATCGGCATTATATTGAATATAACGACCTGGTTGATGATAGTAAATGGGTAGAAATTTTCCGTGCGCAGCCAGATAAATATCGTGAAGAAACGGCGGATAGCAAAGAGCAGAGCCATCGTACGAGGATTAGCAAGGGTACGTACCGGCACAGCAAATCAGGCAAGCTGTACGAGGTGATCGGCCTCGCATTAGAAACTGAGACGGAAGAGCTCTTAGTAATTTACCGACCTCTCTATGAAAATGAATATGAACTATTTGCCCGCTCTGCCGGTATGTTTGCGGAAACAATAGTACTGGACGGAAAATCGGTGCCACGATTTCAGAAAATAACCTCCAAAACTCGGGTGTGAGTGTGATGAAGACAATCACTTTTATCACCGGTAATCAGCACAAAGCAGATTATTTATCGCGCATGCTGGGTGTACCACTGAAGCATCGGGCAGTTGATCTAACGGAGATTCAATCAACGAGTTTAGAGGAAGTTGTTGAGCATAAGGTGCGTCAGGCGTATATGGTCGCCAAATGTCCGGTTTTAGTTGAGGATGTGGCGCTCGGGTTTACGGCGCTGGGTGGACTGCCGGGTCCATTCATCAAGTTTTTTGTGGAGGCACCAAACGGCCTAGAGAATCTCTGCCGGATGCTTGACGGTTTTGACGATCGATCGGCGGTGGCGGCGTGTGTGTTTGGCTACTACGATGGTGAGCAGACCAAATTGTTCCGCGCTGAACTTGGTGGCGTCATCGCCAAGCATCCTGTGGGCAATGGCGGTTTTGGCTGGGATAAAATATTTTGCCCGGATGGCTATGGCGGCAAAACACGCGCCGAATTAACGCCAGGTGAGGACGCTGAGACGTACCGCTTATTCAAACCAATTGATGCCGTTCGCCAATTCCTCACCACGCTGGAATAAATACGTGCTATTATTCATCATATGAAAGTGATTTATCTAGCTGGTAAAAACCTCGACAGGGCAAATCGCGTTGCAAAAATCCTAGAGGATTCCGGCTATAGTATTCCGTGTAATTGGTACTATAATTACAAAGACGATGAGACAAACTTCAGTCCAGAAGACGAAGTTCAGGCTGTCCGTTCTGCCGATGTTTTGGTGTATCTATGGGAATCCGACCAGGAGAGTGCACGCTACGAAGTTGGCATGGCGATAGCACTCGGTAAACCAGTGATCGTTGTTCATGATGCCCCAAAATGGTTTCTACAACTATCAAATGTTCATGCGGTATCACGGGATGAGGATATTATAAAGGCACTGGGTGAGGTTGGTTGACGAAGGATCCTCTATAATAAAACCAGTGTGATATGGCTACACTTAAAATAAGAAGTGCTATAATAAACCCCATGACAAAACACATCAATCTCGTGACTGGTAATCCACGTAAAATTGAAGAAGCGACGGCTACGCTTGGCCAATACAACATAGCGGTGGAGATCATTAATCTCGATATTGACGAGATCCAGCACCTCGATCCACTAAAAATTACTGAGGCTAAGGTTCGGACGGCGCATGAAAAAGTCGGCAAGCCAGTTGTTGTCAACGATAGTGATTGGGAAGTGCCCGCGCTCGGCGGCTTTCCGGGTGGCTACATGAAGGATATCGCACACTGGTTGACGCCCGAGGATTTTTTGGCTTTGCTCCGCGACAAAGATGATTGGCAGATTATTCTCCATGACATTGTCGCCTATTACGACGGGCATAATCTACAGACGTTTATCTTTGATCAGCCGGGGAAGTTTGTCGCTCCGCCGCGTGGCAAGAGTGGTGCGTCGGTCAACAAGATTATTACGATGGATGGTAGTAACGGTTTGACGATGTCCGAGGTGTTTGATCGGCGCGATCAAGGCTTGGCGGTTGAGACTGATACGCTGCAGCAATGGCATCAGTTTGCGCAGTGGTATATCACGCAGTAGCTAGTTTCTATGAGGTCCGCGCCATACTAGCAGTAATAAGCGTGGCACCAATCACATCATCAACACTAGAGCCGCGCGATAGGTCGCTGATCGGCCGGGCAAAGCCCTGCAAGATTGGCCCGTATGCATGACCGCCAGCCAGGTGTTCAGCTAGCTTATAAGCAATATTACCAGAATCAAGATCAGGGAAAACGAGGACGTTAGCCTGACCAGCAACCGGACTGTCCGGTGATTTTTTCTGGCCGATAGCGGGGACGATTGCCGCGTCTAACTGTAGTTCGCCATCAATGAGTATATCAGGCCGTTCTGTCTTGACGAGTTGCAGCGCCTGGGTGACGAGCTCGACACTGTCGCCGCCAGCGCTACCTTTTGTTGAGTATGACAGCATAGCCACGCGCGGCTCCCAGCCAAGCGACGCCGCACTATCCGCCGAGGCCATAGCAATTGCCGCCAGCTGTTCGGCATTTGGCTGAATGTTCATGCCGCAGTCGGCAAAGAGTAACAGACCCTGCTCACCACCCTGAAACTGTGGAATGTCTATCACGAAAAAGCTGGATGCATATCGAACATCGGGCGCCAGTCCAACAATTTTCAGTCCAGCCCGGAGTACATCTTTTGTTGGATGGTCAATCCCAGCCACCATAACGTCAGCTTCGCCGCTACTGAGCATCGTTGCACCGCGACTGATGGCGTCCTCTTCCCCATCAAGCAACACTGGCTGCACCGCGCCGCTTTCTTCCAGTACGCGTGCTGCCTGCTGGATGATATGATTATTGCCCTCAGGAAACACTACCCGCGGCGGATTTGAAGCTAAAATTTTTGCTAAGTCTCGTATGTGCTGATTCATAAGTATAGTATAATGGAATTATGGATGAATTGACAATTGAACGCGCATCCCACATCACCGAAGCTGATGTGGCAGACATCACCAACCTTATCGCGGCACTAACCAGCAAACCGTACCCAGCTGACGCCGAGTTGTTGCAGCAGATTATCGACTCACCGAGTCATGTGTTGCTGTTGGCGCGGTTATCGGGCAAAGTTGTTGGCATGGCAACGGTAGCACTGCTACTTGGGCCAGCTGCCGGGCGCAAGATCTACCTCGACGATTTTGTTGCTGATCCGACTGTGCAAGGCAAGGGTGTTGGTTCTCAGCTGTGGGACGCTATTCTCGACTGGGGCCGCGAGCGGGGTGCTTTAAAACTAGAGTTTACCTCGCGCCCAGAACGTGAAGCAGCGCAGCAATTCTACTTGAGGAAGGGTGCGGTTGTACGCAGCACTAACGTCTTTGCTAAGGAATTGTAAATAAATAGCAGGCAAACCTCTTGTGCTTTTTAGTAAAAAAGCGCATAATATCGGTAGAGCTGGTACGCATAGGGGCGTTTCCTATGCTGCCATCCAAAACAAACACATGAAATTGCCCCGGGTGGGCGCGTAACAGCTCTTTTATGTCCATCAAGTGGCGCGTTTGACAGCGCTTATGGTATGATAAAGGGAATGTTTAAGAAGTCATTTGAAAAGAAGATGATACGCTATGTCAGGAAATTTTTTGCTGATCATGCTGATGTCAAGTTGATTGCAGTAACTGGGAGTGCTGGTAAAACAAGTGCCAAAACGGCGATTGCTACCGTGTTGTCACAGCAGTTTGCTGTCGCCATGCACGCTGCCGAGCCAACGTCACATATGCAAACGCTCCTACAGATCATGGGTGTGCGCTATCCTGAGAATCGTCCAGAGGAGAAGTGGGGATTTTGGCATCGCCGCAGGATGATGCGAGCTGTCAAAAAACGTGCTCGTGCCGAACATCCTGAGGCCCATGTTATCGTCCAAGAATTTAGCCCAATGCAGCCTGGTTTTAATGCATGGTTTCAACAGGTTATTTTACCGGACATAGCTATCGTGACATCGGTAACCTCTGGTCGCATGCGGGTTGAGCACACCGTCGAAGAGGTGGCTGGCGAGATGTTGACATTAGTGAACAATGCTCGCTTTGCGGCTATTAACCGTGATGATATTGATGGTCGATTTGCTGCATTTTTAACGAATCCCCAGATGACGACATATGGCACCAGCGAGGTCGCTGAGTATTATTTTGAGCAGCAGGATTTCTCGCTAGAGCATGGTTATGTTGGTAAGATTATCGGCCCGGAATATCCTGATGGCATTGCGGTAACGCTGCCGCTCCTTGGTGAACATAATCTGCGACCAGCCGTCGTGGCGATGCTCGCTGGGGTGCGAATGGGTATGACGAAGGAGTTGATTGAAAAGGGCTTGAGTCAGTTACGTCCGTTACCGGGTAGGATGCAGGTGCTTCGTGGTGCGGATCAGACGATTTTGATTGATGATAGCTATAGCTCATCACCGCTGACGGCATTGTCAGCACTACAAACGCTGTACAGTCTTGAGGTGCCACAGCGTATTGTGGTGCTTGGCAATATGAATGGGTTGCGCAAGGATACGCAAGCGGGCCATGCTGAATTGGGCTCTCAGTGTTCACCGGATGAGCTGGACTGGGTGGTGACTGTCGGTGAGATGGCTAATCAATATCTCGCACCGGCAGCGCGTCGTCGTGGTTGTCAGGTCAAGGAGTGTCGCGATGCTCTCGTGGCTGGTGGGTTTGTGCGTGAGAAGCTTCACGCAGGTGGTGTAGCACTATTCAAAGGCTCAAGCGGCGGTGTCTGGCTGGAAGAGGCGATCAAGATTAATTTGCGCAGCACCGAGGATGAGAAGAAGCTGGTGCGCCAGTCGCGAGATTGGCTCAAGCGCAAAAACGAGTTTTTCTCACGGTTCACCGACAAATGATACAATAGGAGTATAACGAGGAGGAATATGGATAACAAGAATAGCAGCAAGAAGACACCAGCGGATACGTCCACTGCATCAACACCACCGGCAACACCAAAATCGACAACCAAGCCAAGCCAGCCGCAGTCGATAGCGACTCCGCCTGTAGCGACCGATCAGTCTACGTCGCCGCAGCCAGTATCGCCGACACCGCAGCCAGCTATCATGAATTCAGTTGTGCCGCCAAAAAAGAAAACTGGTCTCATCATTGGTATTATCACCGGCTCAATTGTGTTGCTGCTGGCCATTGTTGCGGTATTATTGTACTTTTTCTGGTGGCGAGATCCTCAGACTATGGTAACAAATGCTATAGCAAACTCTTTCCAAACTAAAAAAGCGGTTTCATCGGGTAAGCTGGTCATGAATCTCGGTGGCGGTAATCAGGTTGATATCAAGATTAAGGCTGCTGCTGACGTGCCAAAATCAAAAACCGAGGCTACGATCAAGCTGGCTATTAATGGCATAGAAACTCAGCAGGATATCAAACTCACGGTAGTTGCTGATGGCAAGGGTACAATGTATATCAAGAGCGAACACCTGAAAGATGTTGTGCATAAAATGGTAGAGACGATCATCAAGCTCCAAAGTCGGGGAGCGCTATCAGATGTGCAGTCTGTGGCAGTGCGCGACCAGATCTTAAAGCAGCTTGATGAAAAACTTGATAGACTTGAGGGAAAGTGGCTCAAGATCTCGCCTGATGATTTTGATTCATCATCTAGTGATAAATGTTCGCAGGAAGTCTTTGGTCTTATCAATAGCGACCAGCAGGTACGTCGTGAACTGATCAATATATACCGCAAGAACAGCTTTATACTGGTGAAAAAGGATGCTAAAGTCGAGCCTCGTGACGGTGTGCCTGGCTTTGAGATTGATTTAGCTTCGGATGGTAAAGCGCTAGACAGGCTGCGTGCATTCATCAATGCTCTACAAGAGACAAAACTTGGTAAGAAAATTAAAGAATGCTATGGTGATAAGGCCTTTGATGCGGCGAATAAAAATACCGCTCCATCATCAAAAGGAATGCCTACCATGCGTGTCTGGATTGATCCATGGTCACACCAACTTAAAGCAGTCGAGATCAGAGCAAAGAGCGTTGATAGTAGCAAGCAGAATGTTACTATGGACATGACGTTCGACTACAATAAGTCAGAGCAAATTGATATACCAGCAAATGCCGAAAGTCTTAAATCCGTACTCCAGGATCTTGTCGGCTCATCCTCGATACCGCCATTTGCTAGGGGTGGTGTATCTGTAGATGAGAATGACGAAGACACAAATATTAGTGTCGAGAGATGATATACTGAGGAGTATGAAACGCTACAATCCGACGGAAATTGAGAAAAAATGGCAAGATAAATGGGAGGCTGACGGCACCTATATCACTGACCTTGGTGATATGACGCGCCCAAAATACTACAGTTTGAGTATGCTTCCTGGTATCACTGGGGCTGGCATTCACATCGGTCACGGCCGGACGTTTCAGTTTGCTGACATCAAGGCGCGCCTGAGGCGTCAGCAGGGCTACAATGTATATCATCCAATCGGTTGGGATAGCTTTGGTCTGCCAGTGGAGAACTACGCCATCAAGGTTGGCAAAACGCCGCGGGTGGCACATGATGAAGCCAAAGCGCACTTCATCGCCCAACTGAAGCGGCTCGGATTTAGCTATGATTGGTCAAAGGAAATTTCCACCGCTGATCCCGAGTACTACAAGTGGACGCAGTGGATTTTTACGCAGCTATACAAGCACGATTTGGCGTACCAAAAGGAGCAGCCGCAGTGGTGGTGTGATACCGACAATACAGTACTAGCCAACGAGCAAGTTGAGGGCGGCAAATGTTGGCGCTGTGGCAACCCCGTCACCAAGCGTAACCTCAAACAGTGGTTTTTCCGCATTACGGCCTATGCTGATGAGATGTTGGAGGCGACTGACGACTTGGATTGGACGGAAATGGTTAAGACCATGCAGAAAAATTGGATTGGCCGGTCGGTTGGCGCGGAGGTTGATTTTGTAGTCAACGGACAGGATACTATCATTACCGTATTTACTACGCGACCTGACACCCTGTTCGGCGCCAGCTACGTGGCTTTGGCGCCAGAACACCCCCTGGTTTCTCAGCTGGTCAATGCCGACACGCGCGCCAAAGTTGAAGCATACGTTCAAGCAGCTCAGCAAAAGTCTGACGTTGAGCGCCAGGAAAATAAAGATAAATCCGGCGTCTTCACTGGTAGTTATGTCATCAATCCAGTCAACGGTCAGAAGCTACCAATCTGGGTGGCGGACTATGTACTGAGTGGCTATGGTACGGGTGCGGTCATGGCGGTACCAGCGCATGATGAACGTGATTTTGCCTTTGCTGAGAAATTTGACTTGCCAATTGTTCAAGTGGTTGACAAACCAGAGGATTCGGCAGACATTGGTTGCTATACTGGTGAAGGTGAATTGATCAATTCTGGGCAATTTGACGGTACGCGCAGCGAGGATGCCCGCGAGCAAATCGTAGCGTGGCTGGAACAACAGGGTTCTGGTCGTGGTAAAACTACTTACAAAATGCGCGATTGGCTGATTTCTCGCCAGCGGTACTGGGGTGCGCCAATTCCGATGGTTCATGTTGACGGTTTCGGGCCAATAGCTGTGGCGGACGAATGTTTGCCGGTGATTTTGCCAGAGGTCGAGAACTTCAAGCCGACGGGCGGTAATACGTCGATCCTAGCGCAAGTTGATGATTGGGTGCGCGTGTGGGTTGATGTTGAAACGGGTAAAACCGTGCCGATCACCGAACCGAAACCAGCGGGTGACAATTGGCATGAGGGCCGGCGCGAAACTGACACACTGGATGGCTATGCTTGCTCGAGTTGGTATTTCCTGCGCTATCTCGACCCGCACAATGATGCCGAGGCGTGGGACCCGACGCGCATTAATCACTGGATGCCGGTGGATTATTACAACGGTGCTGATCATGCGGTAGCACACCTATTGTATAGCCGTTTTTGGATGCGATTTTTCTATAAGCTTGGCTTGGTGCCGACGCCAGAACCATTCAAGCGTATGATGTACAATGCCTACATCATGGCGCCGGACGGTCAAAAGATGAGTAAGTCCAAGGGCAATGTCATCGATCCAATGGAGATTATGGACAGTGGTTACGGTGCCGATGCGCTGCGTGTTTACGAGATGTTCATCGCGCCGTACGATATGGATGCACCGTGGGATCCGCGCGGGGTGCCGGGGACGTATCGGTTCTTAAACCGAGTGTGGAATGTGGTGCAGGAGTTTATTGAGGCGGCTACATTACCTCCTCTGACAGAGGCTGTGAAGTGTTCGCGAATAGCGGACGCTTCAGCCGAACGCTCGCGAGAAATCTCCAGCGGAGATTTGAGCGAAGAGTGTACTCTGGCGGAGGATGGTGATGTAGTCGCGGAACTGTTGCGCCTCACTCACCTCACTATCAAAAAAGTCACCCGCGATATCGAGGACGAAAAATTCAATACGGCAGTGGCGGCGATGATGGAAATGGTCAATGGCTTGTATAAAATTAAAGAAGCGCAGGGTATTCAAGCATCAGCAACGTGGCGGTTTACCTTGGAGAGTTTGCTACAAATCTTAGCACCATTTGCACCGCACATCACCGAAGAATTGTGGCATGAATTGGGCCATACTGATACCATTCACGTCAATCACTGGCCGAAGTGGGATGAAAAATATCTGGTGAGCGATGTGATGACCATCATCGTCCAAGTCAATGGCAAGCTTCGCGCTAAATTGGAGTTACCAGCCGATACCGACAAGGATGCTGTTGAGCAAGCGGCGCTGGCTGATGAAAAAGTTTGCGCCTATCTCGACGCCCGGACACCGAAAAAGGTGATTTATGTGCCGGGGAAGTTGGTGAATATTGTTGTCTAGATATTAACTATTAAAGGGTCTGGTTCTTACCGAGCCGTCCTTGTGTACCTCGACCCGTACGCGTGTTCCCTGCGGAAGGCCAGCGAGCTTTTCGGATTCCGTAGCACAGCCCACTATATCAATCTGTGGAGTATGACTAGCACCGGCATCTCTTACAGCAAAATCTGCTGCTGCACATACATCTGAATCTTTTGTAACACCAGCCGTAGGATCGTAATGCATCATATAAGAGCCAACTAGAGGTGGTTCTGTCGACTCTTTATCGGCGTTGGCGATACCGTTAATGCCGACGCCGAGACCTGCCGCCATTGCCGCCAGCATCGCCCATGACCCGATGGCCAGTTCCAGTTTACCTAATGGACGTAGTGTTTCCCCGGGCTGAGGGGGTGAATTGTTCTTATCCATAATTAGTAAAATGTATCCTTTCTATCGTAAGTAATGTCTATGATATTACCATAAATATTATATAAAGTCAACAATACCCCTGACAGCGTATTGCCACTGCTCTGCATCCCCTTGAGAAATCTATCAAAAACCGGTATAATGAAGCCCAAGTGTTACAATAAACTGAAATAAAGGAGATTTTTCTATGGCACAACCAAAAAAGCAGAGTAGTCCGCGCAAGACCGGTCTGCGTCGCAGCCACTTGGTACTGAAATTAGCACGCCGCGTCAACGGGACGTCACCAGTGAAGGTCAAGACGACCAAACGCGAGACTGGTAAGAAGAGTACAAAATAAACTAACACGAACAGGAACGTTTTTGTCATGGCTTCAAACCGTCATTTGGGACGAATCGTCGCGTTGCAGACGTTATACGAGATTGAGTTTCGCCAGGAAGTTGGCGACAGCGAGGTTGATGTCGCCGATATCTTGACGCGCAATCTTGAGAAATACAAATCGTCAGTCGATGATGTTGAGTTTGTGCGGGGTCTGATCGATGGTGTCACCACGCATAAAGCAGAGCTTGATGATAAACTTCGTCCGCTGGCGCCAGAATGGCCGATTGAGCAGATATCGCGAATTGACCGGACGGTATTGCGGCTCGGGCTGTATGAATTATTGTTTTCTCGGACGGTGGTGCCACCAAAAGTGGCTATCAACGAAGCAGTGGAACTGGCAAAAACGTTTGGTTCGGATAACTCAGGGAAATTTGTGAACGGTGTGCTCGGCACGGCGTATCGCTCCCTTCAAGAGGATGCCGATGAAGACAAGCAGCTTTGATCATATTAAGAAATATTTTGGCGGTCGCAAAAAACCGTCAATCCAAGAAATAGTTCGCGAGCCAACCGCCGGTGGTGTGGTGTTTCGACGTAATAAAAAGGGTGATGTTGAGTTTCTGCTCTACCAAGACGCGCGGGATCGCTGGACAATTCCCAAGGGTCACGTTGAACCGGGCGAGACAGCGCAGGCCGCCGCCAAGCGTGAGGTTGGCGAAGAGGCTGGCCTCAAGAATATCGAGGTATGCGGCTGGCTGGGCAAAATTAATTTTCGCTACCGCCGGCTTGATAAGTTAGTGCTGATTTCACAGCAAGTGTACCTGATGAAGGCACTTGATCCGGACGAAAAACTGCAAAAAGAAGACTGGATGAATGGTCTCAAATGGTTTTCATTTCACGAAGCTTTGGACGAAATCGAATACGAGGACATCGGTAAATTGATTTTGCTCGCCATGAAGCGTATCAGACAGGAGAATTTGTAAATGAGTGGGATGAACACCGCGCCGTATCAAGAATTTGCGCGCGAGAAGCTGGGTTTTGAATTTACAAAGTTGGAGCTTTTGATCACTGCGCTGACGCACCGCAGCTATGTTAACGAGCACCGAAAATCAGTTCACGAGCATAACGAGCGGCTGGAGTTTTTGGGTGATGCGGTGTTGGAATTGGCGGTGACCGAATATCTGTTTGCTCATTTTTCTGAGCCAGAAGGTATTTTGACGGCGTGGCGGGCGGCACTCGTGCGGACAGAAAGTATCGGTGATGCGGGCGACAAACTGGGTTACGGACCACTGATTCGCATGTCCAAGGGTGAGAAAAATGGTTCAGATCGGGCGCATTTGCAGATTTTAGCCAATGCGTTTGAGGCGGTCATCGGCGCGATCTATCTGGAGCGTGGCTTTGATGATGCACGCGATTTTATCCATAAACATATCATCATCAAATTGGATACAATTTTGGAATCGGGTAGCTGGCGTGATCCGAAGTCATACTTGCAGGAAATTTCTCAGCGTGTCGATAACCAGACTCCGGTCTATAAAGTTTTGAGTGAAGAGGGTCCCGATCATGACAAGGTTTTCACACTTGGTGTATTTGTAGGTGAAGCGATGATGGGGCATGGCACCGGCCCGTCTAAACAGGTGGCTCAACAACAAGCTGCTCGTCAGGCAATCGCTCGGTATCGGGCGGCTGATTCTGAGTAGGGATTATACCTTTTCTCGACACCTAACCGGTGCTATAATCAAAAGAATGAGTAACACAATTTTTAAACGCACCAAGATCCTAGCGACTATCGGTCCGGCAACGATGAGTCAGGATAAAGTCAGTCAACTTATGCGAGCCGGCGTCAATGGCTTTCGTCTGAATTTCAGCCATGGCAGTTATGATGAGCGGCGTGAGCAAATCGACTGGATTCGCACAGCCAGTCATGAGCAGGGCAAACCAGTTGCCATTCTCCAAGACCTTCAAGGTCCAAAAATCCGCCTCGGTGTTCTCAAAGACAACATGCTGACAGTGCGGACTGGTGATATGCTGACACTTGATTCGTCAATTGCAGAGCACGACGGGAGTTTCAATCTGCCCGTCCAGTATAACCTCGCTGAAAAAATGAAAGTCGGCGAGCCGCTATACATGTTTGATGGCAAGATTAAGTCGATCGTTCGTGAAATTGTGAGTCCAACGGCCATCAAGGTTGAGGTGCAGAATGATGGATTTTTGATGAGCCGCAAGGGGTTGAATCTGCCAGATACTGATTTTGGTGGTGATATTTTAACGCCAAAAGATATCGCCGATATTGAATGGGCGGCTAGTCAGGATTTTGATTATGTGGCACTGAGTTTTGTGCAGACGGAGGATGATATTATTGATCTGCGCTCACGGTTGACAGCGCTGGGATCAGATGCGTATATCATTGCCAAGATTGAGACGAAATCGGCAATTTCTGATGATCATCTGGAGGAAATTGTCAAGGCAAGTGACGGCGTCATGGTAGCGCGCGGTGACTTGGCGGTGGAAGCGGGGGCTGAGATCGTACCAGTTATCCAGCGCCGTATCATCGCTCTTTGTCGCAAGCACTCTAAGCTCAGCATCGTCGCGACGCAGATGATGGGCAGCATGGTTGATAATCCTGAGCCATCTCGTGCTGAGGTAAGTGATGTCGCCAATGCGGTCATCCAGGGTGCTGATACGGTTATGTTGTCGGATGAGACAGCCAATGGTAAGTATCCAATTGAAACAGTGCAGGCGATGCGCCGAACGATTATGTACACTCAGGAGCACAGTGATGTCATGGCGGTTGAACCGAGCGAGAAGCGTCGCAAGCATGATGCACTGCTGAGCTACACGGCAGCGCGGCTCGCCACAGAGCTTAAGGCGCGGGCAATTATTGCCGAGACTAGTACCGGTGTAACCGCAGTAAATGTCGGTGCCTTTCGGCCGAATATGCCGATTATCAGTGTTACCGATAGCCAAAAAACGGCCCAGAAATTGGCATTAAGTTACGCCACGCGCTCATACGTTCGTCCGAGTGGCCTGGGTTCGGCGAATAAATTAGCGGAGGAACTAAAGGCCGAGGGCTACTTTGGCGAGGATCCAGTGACGCTGGTGTTAGTTAGCGGTCACCAACCGGGCCGGCCGGGTAAAACTGATAATATCCAAATCCGGACAATGGAGTAGGACGAGAAAAGGGTGGGCAGATTTTTCAAGCAAACAATTCATGACGTTAATCTCCGCGGGCTAACCGTCCTGGTGCGGGTTGACTATAATGTGCCTCTGACAGTGAACGGCGGGATTGCCAGCGATTTACGAATTCGCGCTAGTTTACCGACTCTGCGCTATCTATTAGAGCAACGCTGCAAGATTGTTTTGATGAGTCACCTCGGGCGGCCAAAGGGGACTGACCCGACATACAGCCTGCGTCCAGTGGCGCGTCGACTGGCTGAACTGCTCGGGCGGCCGGTGCAGTTTATTGATAGCTGTGTTGGTGATAAGCTGCGTCAAGCAGTGCGGTATATGGCGGCTGGCGACGTACTGATGCTAGAAAATCTGCGGTTTTATGACGAGGAGTCGCGTGATGATATGGTGTTTGCTAGGGCGATCGCTCGAGCAGTGCGGCCAGATTATTTTGTACAGGATGGCTTTGCGGTGGTACATCGAGCTCACGCCAGTACGCACGCGATTACGCTCTATGTGCCGGGGTTAGCCGGTGATTTATTGGTACATGAATATACCACGCTAACTGCAGTGATGTCGCGTCCAGCACGGCCATTGGTGGCGATTATTGGCGGTGTGAAAATTGCTGATAAGATTGCGCTGATTGAGCGGCTGATTGATAAGGCTGACACGATCCTCATTGGTGGGGCGATGGCCAACACGTTCCTGGCCTATCGTGGCCATAGGATGGGTCACAGTACGATTGAGCCGGAGCAGGAGCAAGTCTTGGCGGCCATCTACCGCCGCGCCGCTGATAAAGTTGGTGAGGAACAGGTCGATCAGTTCTTGCGGCTACCTAGCGATGTAGCGGTAGCTTTGTCGCCAGAAACATCGAGTGATCGCCATGAAGTGTCAATTGATCAAATTGGCGATACTGAAATGGCGCTGGATATTGGTGCTGAGACGATGGCGCAATTTGCCTCGGTGATCGCCTCGGCGAAAACAGTCATCTGGAACGGGCCGTTGGGGTATTCGACTAACCCGTCGTTTGCTCGGGGATCGGCTCGGATCGCCGAAGCTATTGTGCAAAATCACGGCGTTACCTCAGTCATTGGCGGCGGCGACACGGCGGAGTTTGTCCTTGGGTGGGACGGACATGATGGCAAGCGATTTTCGCATATTTCGACTGGCGGCGGGGCCAGTCTCGAGCTGATGAGCGGCAAAAAATTACCAGGTGTGGAAAGTTTACTAGACGCATACGGACTAAAATGATACACTAGGCATAAGCATTATGACGCGAAAAACACTCATTATCGGTAACTGGAAGATGAGCCTCACTATGCATGAGGCCAGTTTGTATGTACATAAACTGATGGAGCAGCTACCGGTGCGCCGTGACGTTGAGGTAGTGGTGGCGCCAACGATGTTGACGCTGCAAAGTTTGAGTCTGCAGATTAAGCGTCGGATTGTCAAGCTCGCCGCCCAAAATTGCTACTGGCGTGATCACGGTCCATATACCGGTGAAGTTCCAGCGGCACATCTACATGGTATGGTCGATTATGTCATTATCGGCCATTCGGAGCGGCGACATATTTTTATGGAAAACGACAAGGATGTTCGTTTCAAGGTGCAGGCGGCGCTGCGCAATCGACTACAGCCAATTCTCTGTATTGGCGAAACGGCATACGAGCGGACGCTGGGTGAAACGCGTGAGGTGCTTCAGGATCAGATTGTGAACGGTCTCGCAAATATAACAGCCGAGGAGATGGAGCATGTGGTGATCGCCTACGAGCCAGTCTGGGCGATTGGTAGTGGCGAGTATGCGCAGCCGAGCGATCTTATGGAGGCGCTAAAAATAATTCGACAACAAATTACACATTTATTTGGTAAAAAAGCGGCCGAGGCGGTGCGCGTGGTATACGGCGGCAGCGTCTCGGTTGATAATGCTAGTGATTATCTCGCAGTGGCGGGGCTTGACGGGCTATTGATCGGTGGGGCAAGTCTGGACGCATATCAATTTACGGAGATAGTAAAAAAGGCGCATAAGGAATAGGGGGGCTTATGTCAGACATTGATTTTGACGAACTTGATCGGGCAGTGACATCACTGATGCAGAAACGGGCAGAAAAAGAAGCGGCTCAACAAGCGGCTAATGTTGATGCGGATACGACAGCATCTGCGACTAGTCTTGCTGAGGACACGGTGAACACGACATCACCCAAACCAATTTCTCAGCCAATTGAGCCAGTTGTCAACCCATCGCAACCCGAAACAGCAACGCAGGCTAATATTTCTACTCTTCCTGCTTCCCAGCCTGAACCCGCTACCCAAAGCAGTACTGCTGCGGCACCATCTGAGCCGGTTCAATCTATTACTTCTGCTTCCCAGCCTGACGAGCCAGTGGCGATAACTCCAACTGTACCGCTCAGTATTCAGCCTCAGCCAGCTATGCCGCCTGCTGGGCCATCATCCACTCCGTCAGGTGCACCAGCATCTCCAGTACTACGCCCAGTCGAAAAGCCAGAGTCGTTATCAACGCAGCCACCATCACTTGCTCTGTCATCTTCTCTAGTAACACCAGCGTCCTCTACCTCGTCAATCTCGTCGTCATCTGACGCAAAGCCATCGACGCCGGTTCCACCATTGACTATCAAGCCACTGACGCCTCCGTCAACTCCCGCCGCACTTCCATCGGCATCAGCACCAATATCAGCGCCTGCACCTATGTCTACATCGCTGCCTTCGACCATACCGACTGTATCGACATCCAAAGTAGAGAGTACTGATACGAGCAAGTCGTCGACCCCAGCTGATACAACACAGTCGCCAGTCTCATCGGATACTTCAGATGCATCGTCAACCACGACAGTGTCACCAGTGCCGACCAGTGTTCCAGTTTCTGCTGTCAATTCAGAGCCGAAACCTGTGTCGAAACTGACACTCGAGCCGATACCGTCGTTCAAACCAACCTCATCATCTACCTCAACACCTGAGCCATCAGCCCAGCCATCAACGCCGGGGTCTAGCCATGAGGGGCTAGATAGTGAGTCGGACAGCGAGCCATCGATTTCATCGCAACAATTATCCACTAGGGTTGCTCCGCTATCAACAGAGGCTAATGGCTTTCCGCACGCTGCCTCAGAAGCCAAGCCGGCTGTCGTATTTCCAACGACTAAAACACCAAAGGAAAAGGCGGATGATCAGGCTGCCCCAGACGCACCGCAGAATAAAGCGGCTGATACTCCAGTGGTAAAACCAGCCGATGACTCTTCTGATACAAAACAGGATGATGAGTCGATCACTACTCCAGCACCAGCAATCTCGCGTCGACCGTCTGGTCGCTTTATGGATGTCGTGCATCCGTCGTCTGTCATGCGGGGGCATGGCATTCATCAGCCACGAACTGGTGTGACGCTTCAGCCGGCTGGCTCATATCTCTCTGGTCGAGCTGGCAATGACGGTCAGCAGGGTGTCAATATGACTGAAGATGCTGAGGACGCGTCAAGTGACATGATGGCGGATGATAACACTGCTCGCTCATCGGCGGCTGACCACGACATAAAGCGCCGTCCATCGCGCCTCGTGCTGCAGCCCGATCCATCACATGTCGCCGAAGGCTTAACATCAGATAATGTATCGCTCAATACCAAGGATGTGCCTGATTACGAATCGATGGCCAGTGAGGCCGAGGCTAGTACCGACAGCGCCTTTATCGAGGAAGGCTTACTAGCGGAGGATGCCCCGGCTGAGGTGGCTGATGGCGAAGGGTTGACGATGGAGGAGTTAACAGCTGATGATGATCATCTAGTGACAGATGACGTGGCTGAGACTGAGGCGGGGGAGCATTATGGCGAGGCGGCCGATACCGATATTATTGCTGATCGTGCGAGCCTCGAGGCGACTATTGATGAAATTGAGGCCAGCGAGGTTGGTGAGCAGCTTGACACGGATACTACGTCGGCAGATCCTTCGTCCAAGCAATCTGCTGCTGACGCATCAGAACTAGACAGTGAGCTCATGGCAATTGAGTCGATGGATGAAAGTGACGCTGAGACAGTTGATGAGACGCCACGTCGACCGCACGCTCCGGGCGATATCCCTCAGCAATACACGACCGGTGATGAGATTGCACCAGATCCAGAGCCAATGTTTGATGCAGCAGCCAGCCAACCAGCCACCGGGGAAGCGCTCCAGCCTGATAAGAAAAAATCCGGCATTGGGACGATTCTCTTGATCATTCTTTTCGCCCTTATCGGCGTTGGTGGCGGCGCGGCGGCATACTTTTTCCTGCTATACTATAAGTAATGGACATCCTATCTGAGCTTAATCCCGAACAGCGGCGAGCCGTCCAGCATGATGGCGGGCCGCTGCTCATTTTGGCGGGAGCGGGGAGTGGTAAGACAAAAACCTTAACGCACCGCATCGCCTATCTGATCAGCGAGCAAGGGATTTTTCCTAGCCGCATCTTGGCGGTAACCTTCACCAACAAGGCTGCTCGAGAGATGCGTCAGCGCTTAGCTGATATGCTGGGTGAAGACGCCTCGGATCGACGGTTTATGCCATGGATGGGGACATTTCATAGTATTTGTGTGCGGCTACTGAGGATAGACGGGATGTCAATTGGCCTCGGTCGTAATTTTATTATTTATGATGAAGATGATCGGCTGGGTCTGATCAAACAGTTGATGAAATCGCGCGGACTGACTGATCGCGACATCAAGCCACGCCGTATCGCTGCGGCTATTTCTGCGGCAAAAAATGATATGCTTTCCCCCGATGAGTATATGATGCAGGCGGTCGGACCCGTCAAACAGACAATTGCTGAATTGTTTGCTGTATATGAGGCCGCCATGCGCCGGGCTGGGGCGCTTGATTTTGATGATTTACTGCTTAAGGCGGTGGAGCTACTGCGCTCCTCGCCTGATATCCGCCATAAATGGCAGCAGCAATTTCGCCATATTCTCATTGATGAGTATCAAGATACCAACGCGGTGCAGTATGCGCTGATCAAGCTGCTGGTCGGTCCAGAGCGTAACCTCTGTGTGGTTGGCGACGATGCGCAGTCAATTTATAGTTTTCGCGGTGCAGATTATACCAATATTCTTAACTTTGAGCGTGACTTTCCGGGCGCGGCAGTGATTAAACTAGAGCAAAATTATCGCTCAACAGGTGCAATTTTAACGTTAGCAAATAATTTAATCCAACATAACACCCAGCGCACCGACAAAAACCTCTGGACAGAAGCGGTTGGTGGGATAGCACCACAGTTGTGGCAGTTATACAGCGAGGCTGAGGAGGCACAGGCAGTGGCCGACGAAATTCATCGTCAGGCCAGGATGGGCCGAGCCTATAGCGACATGGCGGTATTGTACCGCACCAATGCCCAGAGCTATGCCATAGAGCGCGCGCTGCGTCAACGGCACATCCCCTATAAGATTGTGGGTGGTCTGCGGTTTCTGGATCGAGCAGTTGTCAAGGATGTGCTGGCTTACCTTAGATTGCTATATCAACCTAGCGACCGCGTTAGCTTCGCGCGGATCGTTAACCTGCCAAAGCGCGGTATCGGGGCGGTGAGCGTGGCGAAATTTCTTGACTGGAATGATCAATCGGGTCGGAATATTATTGAGGGGCTGGTGGCGGTTGATGAGGCCTCGGGGTTGAGCGCTCGCGCCAAGCAGCCACTGCGAGTATTCGGTCAATTGATGCAAAAATTACAACAATTACTTGACAGTGCGCCGGCTGAGGTGATTGAACAAATTATTGAGCAGACCGGCTACGGCGAGGCAGTGAATGACGGCAGTGTGCAGGCCGAAGAGCGGCTGGAAAACCTCGGTGTTTTGGTGGCTGAGGCGCGCGCCTATGCTGATGTATCGACATTTCTCGAAGACATGGCGTTGATGTCATCAAGCGATGACCAAGCGGATCAGCAGGTTACCTTGATGACGCTGCACGCTGCGAAGGGCCTGGAGTTTCCGGTGGTGTTTATGACTGGCTTGGAAGAGGGAATCTTGCCGCATGCACGGGTATTTGACAGTGGTAAAGCGGACGACATTGAGGAGGAGCGTCGCCTTTGTTACGTGGGGATTACGCGGGCTCGAGAGGCGCTGTTTGTGACCTGTGCCAGTTCACGGATGCAGTTTGGTCAAATTGGCTATAATTTGCCGTCGCGCTTTCTCGATGAGATGGGGCTGATGAGCGGCGGCCTGGATGCGCCTGCCACGCCGCCAGCTGATGACGTGTTTTATGATGACATAGGTCTCGAGGTTGGTGATCGGGTGCGAAGTCCACAATTTGGTGCGGGCGAGGTGGTTGATGTTGACGGGATGGCGGTGACGGTGCAACTTGATGATGGTAATACAAAGAAGCTTAATGTAGAATTCGCCAGATTAGAGAAAATTTGATATAATACATAACAGTTTTGTGGCACTGCCCACGAGCGAGATTATGGAAAAGAGTTTATCAATTCGCTATCATTCAAAGAAGATTTTTCTACTGATTGGCCTGCTTGTGCTTGGAGTGACATTGATCCACCTGGCGGATGCTGCATTGGCGCAGGGTGCGGAGCGCCCATCGCAGGGTGACGGTCAACATTTAATGAGCGTTTATGACAAAGGGGTTGAAAAAACAATCGTCACCCGAGCAAAAACAGTGCGCGAGGCACTAAAGGCAGCGCGGATTGACGTCGACGAGAGAAGAGATGTAGTAGAGCCGGCACTTGATGAGAGGCTGGTCGCTCGTTCATATAACGTCAATATTTTTCGTGCTCGGCCAGTGATGGTGGTCGATGGTCAGGCGCGCATTCGACTGACTACGGCGGAGCAAACTCCAGCAGCAATTGCCAAAGCGGCGGGGATTACGCTCTATAGTGAGGACATTGTCGATATTCACGCCGCCGAAAACGTGGTCGCTAGCGGCACAAACGCAGTCTTGACTATCAAGCGGGCGATACCACTGCAGCTCAATCTCTATGGGTCTCTTGCTGAAGTACGTACCCATGCAAAAACCGTCGGTGCACTACTCAAGGAAAAGCGTGTCCAGCTGGCCAGTAACGATACCGTATCAATGCCGCTCGAGGCGCCAATTATCAGTGGTATGCGGCTGGAGGTTTGGCGCAACGGTAAGCAGACAATTACCACTGATGAAGATGTCGCTTTTCCGGTTGAGACAGTGCGGGATGCTAATCGCGAGACGGGTCACAAGGAGGTGAAAGAGGCGGGCGAAAAGGGCCGGCGGACGGTGACTTATGAGATTGAGGTGCAAAATGGCAAGGAGGTGAGTCGTCGGGAGATTGCTAGCCAAGTAACAAAACAGCCTAAAAAACAAGTTGAAATTATCGGGACAAAGAATGCGGTGATGCCATATACTGGTGGTGGTAATAAGGATCAGTGGTTGTCTTCGTCGAATATTCCACGTGATCAGTGGGGTTATGCTGAGTGGCTGGTGCAAAAAGAGAGTGGCTGGAATCCAAACGCTCGCAACCGGAGCGGCGCCTGTGGTCTCGCGCAAGCATTACCATGTAGTAAAGTGCCAGGAAATCCGCTTAACCCGATCGATTCGCTGAATTGGATGCATGGTTACGTGATGAGACGATATGTCTCGTGTGAAAAAGTGGTGGCACACAGCTAGTGCAGAGGGTGGTAC
>CAMURE010000001.1 GCA_947097375.1 uncultured Candidatus Saccharibacteria bacterium | reverse complement strand
CGACAGCCAATACTTCATCAAAAATCATGATATCATTACGCGCCTTAATTGCTACCGAAAACGCCAATCGTACCTGCATGCCCGACGAATAATTTTTTAGCTTCTGATCCATGAACGGTTCAAGTTCAGCAAAGGCAACAATCTCATCATACATTGCCTCCATCTCTTTGCGGGTAAACCCAAGTAGTGCCCCGTTCAGAAAAACATTATCTCGGCCAGACAGCTCCGGGTTGAAACCAACACCCAATTCAATAAATGGTGTCAGCTTACCATGTAGCTGAATACTGCCGCTCGTCGGTTGATACACACCAGCGAGGATTTTAAGCATGGTACTTTTTCCTGAGCCGTTCCGACCAACAACCCCGAAAAAATCACCCTGATTAATAGTAAAACTAACCCCGTCCAATACCTTTTGGACGGTCTTTTTATTTCGTTTGACAATATTAACAAAGGCATGCTTAATGCTTGAGTTCTTGGTCTGCGGCAGCACAAACTCTTTATGTATATCCTTGATTACAATCGCCGGCTTCGTCATCTAAATATCCTCCGCAAATGAACGTTGCTTACGCTGGAAATGCCACCACCCCAGCCCAAATAACCCGATAGTTGTCGCGATCGGGATGAACCATAGTAGTGGGTTGTGAAATGTCTGCCAAATTGTCTGAGACGCTGGGTTATTAGGCATTAATGCGTACCGAGCATCCTGAATAATTTGTGTGACTGGGTTTAAAAACGCCACCTTCTGGATGATCGCTGGCATATAAATAATGGCGAAAATAATACCGCTAGCGTAAAACCCAGCCTGCAATAAAATTTCCCAAATGTACGCGATATCACGAAATGTCACATAAAGCGCTGAGAGCAGGAGAGATAGGCCAATTGATAGTAAAAATAACTGGGCAATTATCGGAATTAGTAGCAACCACAACAAAGTTGGCATCAAGCCACTCAGTAGCGCAAAAATTACCACCACGACCATCCCGAGGCCAAGATTGATTAGTGCTGAGACAGAGCTAGCGATCACTAGGAGGTGTCTCGGGATTGCCACCTTACGAATTAGTTGCCCATTTTCTACTACCGAACGAGTACCTACCATCGTTGCCTCAGAGAAAAAGTTCCATAGCACGACGCCAATTAATAACCAGACGCCAAAATATTCAATCCCTTTACTACCCTGTGGGAATGCATAGGTAAACAATACATACAAGATGCCGAATATGAACAGCGGCTTCAGAAGCGACCATACGTATCCGAGGGCAGAATTTTGGTAGCGAACCTTAAAGTCCGTACTAACCATTGCGCGCAAAATTGCCCGATTTTTTTCATTACCAAAGAGATATTTCACCCCCCGATTATACCAAATTACACCAAAAAGATATATACTTGTAAAATGAATCCGTTGCGAGTTGTTATCGTACGAAATGCCGCACCCTATGATTTTGGTGGCGGCGAGCGATTTCCGGTGTTCTTAGCCCAGGAACTACGAGAGCTGGGCCATTTGCCAGTTATTTTTAGTCACCACACGACGCTCTGTGACTACGCCAAGCACGAACGGTTGACTTACCACCGCTCTTGGTGGTGGTCTCGACAAAACTGGAGTGGCTGGCGAGTTGTATTAATACCACTATATGTACTCTGGCAGCTGCTACTCACTTTGTATTATATTGTCCAATTTCATCGCCACAAAGCTGACATTGTTCACCTGCAGAGTAAGGATGATTTTATTGCCGGTTCAATTGCCGGCAAGCTTATCGGCGCTCGCGTTATCTGGACCGACCACGCCGACCTCAAACATGTCTGGAAACAGCTCGGCGTATGGTATAAAAACCCGACTGGTAAGCTGGTTGCTTGGGCGGCGCGCCTTGCCGACGCAATTACCCTCGTTAGCCAGAGTGAATGCCGTCTCGTTTCTGATAATCTGCCATCAACCTCACCAATTCATCGTAAACTAACCGTTGTCTATAATGGTATCAACGACCAGAAACCACCACACACACCCACCAAAAGCCGTCCGTTCACGTTCTGTATCGCCGGCCGTCTGGTTGTTGATAAGGGAATTAGTGAAGCAATCACCGCATTTAGACAACTCCATGCTACGCACCACGACACGCACCTCGTTCTGATCGGTGATGGACCAGATCGCTCACAATTTGAAAAACAGGCCACGGGATTACCGGTCACCTTTCGTGGCCACCAAACAGACCCCCTCCCTGAAGTTGCCACCACTGACGTATATCTTCATCCAACGTACCACGAGGGGTTTAGTGTTTCACTTGTTGAAGCCAGCATGCTCCAGTTACCAATTATCGCCACTGATGTTGGTGGCAATCCAGAGATTATTCATCATAATAAAACCGGCCTCCTCGTCCCCGCAAAGAACTCAGTAGCGCTACATGATGCCATGGAGCAGCTATATTCTAACCCCGAGCTTCGCGCACGTCTAGCCACCGCCGCTCGCCATCAATATCTTACCTCGTTTGTTTTCCATACCATCGTTGAAACACAATTTATTCCTTTGTATGAAAACGGTTTATAATATACCTATGAAGATTCGTATTGAAACCGCTGCCCTCACTGCCCCCAATATATCCGGGGTTGGTCATTATACCCGTATGTTGACCAATAGTCTCGCTCGCTATTCACCGCCAGGAACTGAAGTTTCGGCGTTTTATTTTAATTTTTTGAGCAAGCATCGGGACCCTATTCTAGACAGCTCAATCAAGCATGAAAAACACACGCTCATGCCGCAGCGCCTATTTGCTAAACTCCAAAGCTACGGCTTACCACTACCGTACGACCTGCTATCTTCGCCTGTTGATGTAGCGATTTTTCCGAATTTCGACCGCTGGACAACCAGTAAAGCAACTATTACTGCCGTCGTTATTCATGACCTCGGTTATCTCTATTTTCCTGAGACGATCGAACAGCGTAACCTAGCCCATTTACGCCGCCGCGTCGCTCATGCAGCCCGAACAGCAGACCTCATCATTACCGTCTCGGAGTCGGTCAAGGCGGAGATTATCACCGAATACGACGTGCCAGCTTCGAAAATTATCGTCACGCCAATACCAGCTGACCCAATTTATTCCCAGCCGGGTACTGTTGACGTCGCCACTAAGTACAACTTACCAACCAAGCGGTATATCTTTTCAATCGGCAATCTCGAGCCACGTAAAGATTTGCCAACGATGATCACCGCCTTTCGTGCTCTACCGAAAAAAGTCCGCAAGCAGTATTCACTGGTGTTGGCTGGTGGCAAGGGCTGGAAAACCGAGGCCACCGAACGCGCTATCGCTGAAGCTCAGGCTGCAGGTGAACACGTCATTCGTCCAGGATACATCCCCCAAGAAGACGTGCCTGCATTTTATCAGCAAGCAGACCTTTTTTGCATGAGCTCCATTTACGAGGGGTTTGGTATGCCGATTGTCGAGGCATTAACCAGCGGTACACCGGTTGTCGCCTCCGACATTCCCGTGCTCCGCGAGGCCGGTGGAGATGCGGTTCTCTACGCTCAGCCCAAAAATCCCGATGATTTCATGAAAAAAATGCTCTCCATTATCGCCGACCCACAAAAAGCACGCCTCGATATGAGAGCTACCGCCCAAGCCCATCTTAATACCATTTCCTGGCAAGATAACATTAATCGCCTTGTCGGCGCTTTTAGTGAAGCTGTTGCTACTAAAAAACACCACACTAATCAGAGTTTATGAGGTATACTTATCGTTATGATTCGTCTCAAACATTACATTGCCACCCATGCCACCAAACTTCGCTACCTCCTCATCGGCACCATTAATACTGCCATTGATTTTGGTATATTGTTTATGCTAACTTGGCTTATTAGCACACCAAAAGAATTAGCTAACATCATCTCAACCACCATCGCCTTTAGCTTTAGCTTTGTTGCTAATCGATCGTTCACCTTTCGCTCACGCACTGGCAATGTTCGTCGTCAGCTACTACTTTTTACCCTCGTCACCCTGTTTGGCCTTTGGGTGATTCAAACTATCATTATTGCGCTACTTGCACCAATTTTCATCAGCTTCAATCTTAGTCAGCCAGCAGCGCTGTTTATCAGCAAGCTTATCGCTACTGTCGCCAGTCTCATTTGGAACTACCTGCTCTACACCAACGTTGTCTTCAAAGATTAAGAGCTCTTCTGCGAGATCACCAAGTGCCGTGCACGGCCCTCGCCCTCAGAGTGCGTCTCAATATCGCTATAGTCATTCGCCACATGGTGCACTACCCAGCGATCAGCCGAATTCAATTCAATAATTTTCGTTTCACCAGTCCGCCGCACCTCTTCGATCCAGCCGCGCGCCTTGTCAGCGATCTTTTCGGCGTGTTGCTTTTTATAATCAGCAATATCAATATTCACTCGAACTAGTGCCGCTTGACGATTGCGTAAAATTGCCGACACTACCGTCTGTAAACTCCTTAGCGTCTCGGCATTCCGCCCAATGAGTAGACTATTGCGCTCACTTGACGGTACAACGGCCTTGATAACATCATCTTCGACGCTGACATCAACATCTAAATTGAGATCAAAGAACGCCAGAAAGTCCTCCAGATATTTCTTGACAAATTCAATGGTCGCGATTTGATCCATATAGCCTCCTTAATCCTTCGCTTTTATCCGCGTGATATTTGCTTCCGTCGCTGTAGCTGCTCGCTGAGAAGCGGCCTTTGGCCTTTTTGCCGATGCGTTAGACTTACTCGTGGATTTTGATGATCGCTTCTCATCGGCAATCTGCTGCATCTCTGTACCGTCTTGCTTAAGGATAATAGCATTTTGAATATAGGCGGCGATATTTGAAGTTGCCATATAGAGTGCCAGCGCTCCTGGTAGACTAATCATAATAAGGAACATAAACACTGGCATAACCTTCATCATTTTGCGCGTAACAATGGCATTAACCTCGGTTTGATCAGCATTTTTGCCATCACCCGCCTCCATCAATACATCACGTAGTCGCTTTTTACTATCGGAGCTTGGCGACATCTGCTTTGATAATAAATATTGCAAGACGGCCGCCACCAAGGCAAGGACGAGCAGTCCAATTGATGCACCATTTGATGACAGCGCCTGCTTTGTCAGGTCCATCAATCCCAGGAAGTTTTGATTGAAATGATCCGGATGAGCGATCAAGTGCCTGACCGGCTCCCACTGCTCCATGAGATCGTAGGTATACTTGGCGAGCTCCGATCGCTGCATCACAAATATCTGCACCACGCGGTAAATTGCGATTAGTACTGGCAGCTGAATGAGGAGGACCAAAATAGAGCTCATTGGCTTGATATTGTGTTTTTTATACACATCCATCATCGCCATCGCCCGCATCTGTGGGTTGTTCTTGTATTTTTTGTTTAGCTTGGCAAGCTCAGGCTGTATCTTGCGCATCGCTTTAGCCTGGTGGAGCTGCTTCTTAACCAATGGCCACAGCAGTAGCCGCACAATTATTGTAAATAGTACAACACTAACCCCAAAATCACCGCCTGGAATTAGCGCATAAATTGCCATCAGCAAATTAAAAATTGGCTGCACAATAACCATATCAAATATATTCATACGCCCATTATACCAGAGGTAGCGCTATTTATATAGCCCCGCCTGTGAAAAGAGTTGCTTTACTGTCGTCTTCAGGTCGCCATGCGGCATCAGTAGCACCTCCGAGGAAAACACCATAATAACAACATCAAACCCACCCCGAATATGCGGCAACTCGAGTCGGATAATTTCATAAATTCGGCGGCGAACACGATTGCGCTTAACGGCAGACTTGAGCACTTTTTTACTAATCACTACCGAAAACCGACCATGGCGGCGGCGTGGATTGGCGATATATTTCATGGTGAGTTGTGACGAGCGAATTGCTCGCCCACGTGTATAGACATAGCGCAAACTACCGTGACCATGAAATCGGTTGACATGACGTAACATAGGTCCAGTATAGCAAAATCCCGCCCTATTAGGCGAGGCGGGAGTTTACAGTTAGATAGCGATCTTGGCGCGACCCTTGAGGCGACGGCGCTTTAAAACAGCGCGACCAGCCTTGGTCGAAACACGAGCTCGAAAACCGTGCGTCTTGGCGCGATGTCGCTTGTGTGGTTGAAATGTTCGCTTTGGCATATCGTCATTTAGTGTAGCCTTTTTTGACATTTTTTGCAAGCCATGGATAAGCTTTCCACTGTTTCAACTACTTTTTCCACATATTTATCAGGGGTGGCTCATCGCTGTGGAAAAATCACCTCGAGGGGCTACAAATTTCATGATGGCGCCTGTGCTTGTGGAAAAGTCTCATTTTTTGCTATAGTAAAGTCATCAACGTAGTTCCGAGGGGGAAGGTATTGTGAATAGTCAGGCTATTTGGCAGGGGGTGCTGGGTGAAATTGAAGTTTCAATTCCACCATCATCATTTTCGACCTGGTTTAAGTCGACCGAGCTTGATATTATTTCTGATGATGAGGTGGCTGTTCTGTCACCTAACCCGTTCGTGCTGACACAGCTAGAAAAACGCTATTACCAACGCATCGCTGATGGCTTGAAGCGAAATGGCCTTATGGTATCGACAATTCATTTTCGCCCCAAAAAAACAGCCACCCGAAAGCAGCGCCTGAGCCGCGACGAACCAAGTTTAACGGCCACATCCCAACCGATCATCAAACAAGCTAAAAAATCAGCAACCAACCTCAACCCACGCTACACCTTTGATAACTTTATCGTTGGCTCAAGTAATGACCTGGCGCATGCTGCCTGTCAAGCGATCGCCGCCAATCCCGGCACCAAATACAACCCGCTCTATCTATACGGTGGATCGGGACTTGGTAAAACCCATCTGATGCAGGCTGTTGGCAATGAGATTATCAAGCGCCAACCCTCCGCCCGTGTATTATATACCACCACCGAGACCTTCGTGAGTGAATTCCTCGACTCAATCCGCTTCAAGAAAAAGGGGTTTTCCGACAAATATCGTAACGTCGATGTTTTGATTGTTGACGATATGCAGTTTATCGCCAACAAGGAAAAAACTCAGGACGAGTTCTTTCACACCTTTAACGACCTACACCAAAACGACAAGCAGATCATCATCAGCTCTGACAAGCCGCCCAAAAGTATCCCTACCCTGACCGACCGCCTGCGCAGTCGCTTTGAATGGGGCATGACGATTGACGTGCAGATGCCTGATTATGAAACTCGCTGCGCTATCATTACCGCCAAGGCCAGCCTGAGCGATACGGAGCTATCCGCCGATGTTGTCGAATATCTCGCCACCAATTTCAAGACCAATATCCGTGAGCTTGAGGGGGCGCTCAACCAACTACTCGCCTACGCCGAGATGCAGAATATCACGCCCGATGCCGAAACCGCCGAGGGGCTGCTCGGTAATATCAAGCGTTCTCGCCCACAACACATCACCGCCAAGCAAATTATCGACAAAACTGCTCGCCACTTTGGCGTTGAGGTGAGAGACGTATGTTCGCCAAAGCGCGACAAATACATCATGCAGCCACGTCAAATTGCTATGTACCTGCTGCGCAGCGAGCTCAAGATGAGTTTTCCGAAAATTGCCCAGGAACTTGGTCGCAAAGATCATACCACCGCCATTCATTCGGTCGATAAAATTAGCAAGGAAATGCTCATCAGTGTTAATGTTCGCGAACAAATTAATGACATTCGAGATAAACTCTATGCGTAAAACCTGTGCAAAACATGCGTATAACCAGCGACAAATCTGTGAGCAACTATCCACCGATTCAATCGCTATTGAGCAGACTATGCAACATCACGTGGATAATCAGCATATTATCCACGACACTACACCCAACAAGTCCACTACTTTTTCCACTGGTATAGTATCACTTCTACCCCTGTCTGAACACAATCTTTACCCAGTTTCCACAGCGCCTATTATTACTAACTACTGAATAAAAACAAGAAAGGGATTATAATAGGAATATGAAGCTTACTGTCACCCAAGAAAACCTTGCCAAAGCCCTCGCCGGTGTTGGCCGTATCGCTACTAGCCGCAACGAACTGGCGATACTTAACAATATTTTGCTACGAACAGACGGCTCCCGGCTGGTTGTGGCAGCAACGAATCTAGAGATTGCCTCCACCCAGTATGTTGGCGCCAAGGTCGAGAAGTCCGGCTCGATAACCATCCCGGCCCGACTAGTGAGCGAGTTTGTCGCCAGTCTGCCGAGCGGTACGGTTGAATTGGAGGTCAAGGATGAGCACTTACATCTAACCGCAGACAAGTTTTCGTCAGTTATTAATGGCGTCGTAGCAGATGAGTTTCCGGAACTACCGACAGTGGACGAGGAGACAGCAGTGCGACTGGATATGAGCGCGGATGAGTTAAAAAAGGCAGTTTCGCAAACGATTATCGCGACATCTAGTGACACTACGCGGGCAGTGCTAACCGGTGTGTATTGGCACACCCATAATGGCGAGTTATATCTAGCAGCAACGGATGGTTATCGATTGGCAGAAAAACGGCTCATGAAGTTTAATGGTGAAATTACAGCCATCGTGCCAGCATCGACGCTCCAGGAGGTGCTACGTAGTCTCGACACCGAGGTGAGTGATGTGAGTTTGTTTTTTGATGAAACGCAGGTTGGATTTCGGACGGATCATTTAGAGATCGTGAGTCGGCTGATCGACGGTAAATTCCCTGACTATCGTCAACTGATCCCTAAACTCGCCGAGACCGATGTGGTTATCAAGAAGACTGATTTCCTGCGTATTACCAAGGTTGCCAGCCTCTTTGCGCGCGAATCGGGTGGTGGCATCACTCTCAAGGCTAGCCATGAACAGGCGCTACTTTCGATCCACTCAATCGCTTCGGAGCTTGGTGAGAACACCTCTGAGGCCAGCGCCGAGGTGTCAAGTGACGGCGAAATTACGCTTAATTCTCGCTATCTGATCGAGTCACTTGGCGCTACTGATGGCGATACTGTCACCTTCTCGTTTAATGGTAAACTGTCGCCATGCGTCATCCGCGAGCAGACCCCTACGCCAGATTGCATGCATATTGTTATGCCGTTGAAGCGCTAGGCTAGTTATAGTACAATCTATTGACTTGATCGAGAATATCTTGCGGTATATCTGGATACTCATGGGAGGTGACAACCAATCTAGGGGCTGTCACTATCGACCAGGTATCTCCGCTTCGTTTTGCTACAATAAAATATTCATCACCGTTTTCGCGGTTAACTGAACCCTGTGTAAATATTGCAGCATACCAGTCTCCGTCACCGATGACTCGCTCCTTTGATAACTCGTACCCAGCAAGGCTATATTTACTCTTAATTATTTCATGGATGACCTTTCGGTTATTTTCTAGAATATTGTTAAGATACGCATCTGAAAGTCGAGGATTTATATCAATTGTGGCGTTGGTGTTGTGAACAGAAAACTTGACAATTTCCTTACTGATGGGTTTTTGAGGGTTAGTTGATTCTATGTCTATAATGTAGTCACCATTAACGAGACTGAGCGAGCCACTTTGTGATAGTGAACCGGTGTTACTGTATTTATTATTATCAAGTTGTTGTCGTATACTGATTTTTAAGTTATCGCGCTTGAAGTTGAATGTGACCGTGTGGTGTGAAAGAATGTATTGTACAATAAATCCGGCGGTAATAAGCGCGATGAGTACTACCCCGGACAAGATAATTATCTTTTTTTGATTCATAATGATCCCCCATCAAACGGATTGGTGTAGTTTCTGATTTTAATATTAAAGTCTGCTGGATTAAAGCCAAGCTTTCTTATGTGCTGAATTGCCTGATTGCGATATCCCTTCGCGGCATCAACCTCAATGATAATTTTATTTTGGTCATTTGGGTCAATGCGATAGCCGATCGTAAATAACATAGTTTTTAGCGGCAATTGAGCCGTGATCGGGTGCTTTTCCCTAAACTCGTCACCCTTTTTCTGAGAGTCTGCATATGCCGCGTCCTCGATCTTCGCGTAGCTTGTTGCATCATTGGCTGCTTTTTGTTTGGCGGAGTCTGTAATGGCTAAAAGTGGAAAAACGGCAATTTGTGGTGTGTCGCTAACAATAATACTAGATGTTTTCGACTCAAATCCTTCGTTGGTAACCTTTAGGGTATAGGTTCCAGGCTTAAGGTAGATAGTCTGGGATCCCCTAATAATTAAGTCATTTACAGTAACAGTCGAGTCATTTGGTGCAACTAGTATCTGAAGAGGAGTTTTTCCTGACCGGTCCACCCTTAAAAGGGCTGCGTAGCCAATTACTGCCAATGACAATGCCACTATTAGGGCTGCGAGTAGTTTAAAGCGCACTTTGTCCACCTGAGCTGTCTCCTTTCTTTCTGTACCATGTGGTGTCAGATTGGGTAATAATTTCCTTTCCGGCCATTGGTGCACGCTGACAATATGATGAAGACGCAATGTTATATTCAAACTTTTCGCCCTCTTTTGTTGTCACGTCCCCAATAAACACGTATGTGTGTCCTGGGCGAAAGGCTACGTCACCAGGCTTAAGATCAGCAGAGTTTATCTTGTCTCCCCTGCCGAGTAGCTCCCAATTTTTTCGAGCCCAAGCCTCTTGTTGGTTAGTGGGTCCACCCTTGGCATTGTCATTATATCCCTTGTCAAAACCACTGTCATACATTAATGTTGTTACAAATCCGCCACAGTCAATTCCTGGCATACCACCGCCACAGCGCGAGATACCGCTACCTCCTACGTATCGCTGCTCACTTACCGCCTTGGTCACCGCGGCTTTGTATGCGGCTGTTGGTGTAATATCGTTTCCCCTGTACTTTGGCCAGGCATATTGTGCAACTAGATCCTGAAGGGATCCGTTGCTAGCGGCGCCACTTGCCGCGCAGGTGGCAGTACTCATTGCGGCTCCTGCTGTCGACCCCTGAAACTGTGACAGGAACGATGCCGCAGGTTTGCCCCGTGCTTCAGTGACCTTCTGGGGCGAGTCTGCAGACACCTCAAAGTTGTTGTGCCAAAACACCAGGGCTTCGTCGACGGTTTTGATCTGCTTTAACATATCCCACTCACTGAGGTTCTTGCCCTGTAGGTTACTATTTGACCGAAGGCTCCCGGGTATGTTTTTTGGATCTACCTTGCGACCCATACTTTCAGTCTCGAGAAAGGTTAATTGAAACTGAATAAGTCTGTCGTTATCCCCCGCTGGTATTGTGTCGATGCGACCGTCATCTTTTGGTTGACCACCGTACCGCTCGTCATAATACTTCACTAGATCAGGGTGTAGTTCTTTAAGCTTCTCGACAATCTTAGTTCGTCGCCCAAAAGTCCATTGGGCAAGCCCCCAACCCCCGCCACTACCCCAAGCCTTACCGGCCTCTTGTCTAGTTGGACTAAAACTCGATTCTTGGTGAATATTCCCCATGATGCCAGCGGTCTGCTCCGGTGTTAGTCCGCGAGACCGCAAAAAGTTCCAAACCTTTTCTTGATTAGTTGATCCTGTGATGCCAGTTGTGGTTGTCGAGGAGCCGTTATCTGGGCAGCAAACAGCACTTGATGCTAATGGGGTCTTTATGTCAGATGACTGACCACTGTTGCCGTCCGGGAGCGCACTGCCGTTGTTACGTAGAGAGCGATCTTCGCTGTCAAAAACGGTATTGTTTGGTGTTAGGGGTGTTGAGGGATCGACACCATGAATCTTAACAACACCAGTGCCGCCCGTAAAGCCAAGCATTGCTGCTACTTCCCACCACAAATCAACAGCTTTTTTCTTACCATCTACCTGATTAGAGCCGCCACCGCCATATCCAATGTCGCGCTTTTCGGCTATAACGTATTTTCCCTGATACGATATTTTAATCTTGGTACCAATCTTTAGTCCACCAAGTGCTTTTCCAATACCCCCACTACCCCTCAGTTCAGCCCATCCGGTTGACCCCGCCATTGCTGGACCGTAACTTGACATACCGTTATCGTCGGATCTGTACCCTATATATACACCCTGGTTTGAATTTGTAGAAACCCACTTGTCCTCACTCTTTCTATATGTACCGCCGTAGGTTGTCGCACCCACCTCCATTCCCTCCGCCGGGATATCCCCAACTGGAATAGTTTTGACATTTCCACTGTCGGTGGCTTGTGACATTCCGGGGCTACAGGCTCCATTTTTGTCAAAAAATTGAATCATCTGTGAGCTGTAGTCGCCCGGATCAATACCGGCCTTAACATAGGCTATTGGATTAACCGCAGTAAAGCCAATAATAAGTGTAATAAGGGCTACTTTAATCTTTCTTATCATCTTGTGTTAATCCTTTGTATAAAATTGTCAGATACAGGCTCCTGAAAACTGCTTCTTGAGAAACTATCTCCCGAGAAGGCTACGGGGTTAACCGTCTGGCCATCCCTTTTAAATACATATACCATAGTTCTAGCCTCGCTATCGGTCGGTTCGCTCGATATAGTTATTTTTGCAGTGAGCCATCGGTCATCAATGTAGCTTATATTCTCAATGACTAGATTATCTTTTTTTGTAAGGATATTGTGCTTCTGTAGTATGAGATGGGCGGCAGTTATGATGGTGTCGTTAGACACAGTAGCGGTCTGTACGGTTGAAGTGGGGTCTGGTGCAGGGTTGGATATAATATTAAAGACAATCCAGACTGAGTAACCGATAAAAATAACGGCTATAAATGGAAGGGTTTTTTTAAAAAGAGTTATCATAGTGGTATATAATCCTTTGGGTCGCGCGAGGTGTCCTGACTTCCGGAGTCGGTGTATATACTAACGCGGTTAGCGGTCTCGATGCCAAAGTGAAGGTGCGTTGCGGAGCCACAGAATCGGCCAACGCGAGCAATTACTTGACCACGCTTGACCACTGTACCAACCTTTGCCTCTGGCAGGGGGTCTGCGTGTTGATAGATGTGCCAGATACCCGGCACCCCCTCCGCTGTAATAACGGTTGCCCAGCCGCACGAGCCCATGTCCCACTGCTTTGTGATAGTGCCGTCATGAGCAGCCATAACAGGGGTTCCGGCTGGTGCCGGGAAGTCTAAGGCTTTATGGAGGCCCTTTTTTCCTTGTGCATGCCAACCAAACCCCGGAGCAGCATCTATAGGCTTCACCCAACCGTCCCTGCTAGGCTTGTCGGTGGCTGGCCCACTGTTATTATTGCTGTCAGATGCCCCCTCCCTCTCTGAGCCCTCATCGTCTTGCATGTCGGCGTCGTCGCTGTACGACTGATACAGATGATACAGCGCTGCCTCACGAGTTTCAACCTTACATTCGGCTAGGGCTGTCGTGTCGTCATCTCGACAAGTCTGCATTCGCTCAGCTAATTCGCTGCCTTCTTTAATGTTTCCGTCATTATCTATTTGTCCCTTGGAGAGTAATTCCATGCTAATATCTTCTATGTCAAGGTTTGCATATTGTGGTGACATGCCGTAGTATACGCCACAAAAGGCCGACGAAGCGATGTTATTATTTTGAATCAGGGGGTCTGGACACATCTCCATTTCCCGGTCATCAAAATTGGCGGCAGCACTAGTTTTTGACCGAATTAGCGAAGACAATGAGCTGGAGAATAGTCCATTGAATGCAGCAAGGGTTCCAGTAACGGTTGATATACTAGAATAATACGGAATAAGTTTCCTATAAATACTGCCAAGAAATGTGTGCGGACTAGAGGCGTCAAGAGGACTTCGTGTTGCTCTGTCTTCCTCCGCCCAGGCGAGGCGTATCGGATTTGCTATTAGCTGGGCATGCTGTTTCCGCTGTTGTTTAGTGAGTGCCCCACCCGCACCTCGACTGGCCATTTTTACCATAAGGCCAGTTGCCCCAGCGGTGATAACATCTCCCGCCGCCTCTCCGATGACATTTGCTGTTAAATCACCAAGGACGGATTTTAATATCTCGTCAATTGGCAGGTTTTCCATTAGGGCTGCAATAAACTTTTCGAAAATAGGGGCAACGAGCTTATCAAGTGTGCCGGTTTTTTCAAGCACCCAAATAACACCATTAAGCCCTAAGGCTACCCACCCAGCGGGGTTAGTTAATTTTATTGTTTTGTCTGCAATCTGGGCGGCTACATCAGCCTCGGTACTATTTGCTAGGGCGCAAATCTGTTTAATATTCGGGTCATTACGCATTTGGATTAGCCCAGATAATGATCGGTCGGCACTTGGAACATATTTCTTATATGCATCACCTTTTGGATTAGTGTCGCCCATTAGACTATTGCGCATACCAAATGAGTCCATGGCGCTTTTACCGTTCACTGGTGTTGTTAATAGCGCCCCAAGAGCACCAATAATTTTTGGATCAGCCTCCCCTGCCTTAATTGAGTCGGCTGCGACTAAGAATATCATGGCGTATTTTGCGAACTGGAGATATTGATAATCCCTAATGATTTTAACAACCATTCCTGGTGCGGCAGATGCTAGACAGGTGGATCGAGCAGCAACAAGTGGCCACTGTCCAGGACTGGCGATATTGCCAAAAATTTTTCTAATCCCTTTTATATTTTTTTTAGAGAACCCCTTTGCCTCTTTCTCTATGGCGGCCTTCACGTGGTCTTTATCCATGTTTTCACCCTTGGATGCCTTGCCTGCTGCTTCTTTCGCTTTTTCGGCTGAGTCGGCTTTTTCCAGGTCTTTTGGTAGGCTTTTACTAAGACCCAGATCCTTAAATAGCCTCTTTGCTACCTTGTCTGACCACACGGCCCAGCGAGGATTGTATGCGCGTCGAAAGGCACTTCTCGCCCAGGGGTTATTCGCCAGCTCTGTACGAAAACCTCTTGCGGTTATCTCCTTACCGTCTGGTAGAATGTACTTTGAGGGTCGTGTTTTACCAGCAAGCCAGCCTTGTTTATCAATAGTATTACCTTTGTTGTCAACAGCCTTAATACCTGCCTTCGCGAGATTTTTTATTAATTTATTTGATGGGCGTGTAAACTTACAAGTTACTCTTACTGGGCCGCTACAACCTCGAGTACCGGCTTCACCAAGGCGTTTAGCGAGTAGTTGCCCGGAACGATGATCGGCATCGATAGCTCGTAGGTCATGACGTTCAACTATTAATTCTTTGATGTTGAGAAGTAGTGAACCAACACTGAACGAACCCCCGATGGCGATAATTAGCACGAGCCCCAGCCCAACGACCACTGTTGTTGCGGACCGCTTGCGTAGGAACGCCCCAAGGCGTTGCTTATTGTTTGGCTTTTGTTGTCTTCGAGAGGAGCCAACCCTGGTTTGCCAGCTACTGGCATACTCTTCTTGATCTGTGACACCCTGCGAGGCATTATAGGCGCCGTTGTTGCGATAGTCAAACTGATTATCCCGAACCCCACTGGAGTCGTGACTAGTGCGTTCTAAATCTCTCTCTATTTGATCAAGCGCTGCTTGTTCACTAATGCTCAGTTGGGTCGACGAGTCTGATCGACCTTGAGCTGACGGGTTTAACCTATCATCGACATCATCGTCTGTCGTATAGTCAAGTCTTGGTGGCTCTATGGTTATCGTCATACATCTCCAATTATACTACACTGCCCCATACCCGCCGAGCGGCGTTTCTGATGGTAGTTGATGTCGAGAGATTGGCGAGGTGTTGATGAGTTCGTATTCGGTATCACTGGCCTGGATCTGGATGTGAACGTGGTTTTGTCCGGCAAAGAATAGCCCTTGGCCCACGGGGAAATTGGCGAGGCGTTTTTGCTCTTCCTCGGTTAGCTTAAAGACGCTGGAAAGGACGTCAACGGCGCTGGTTGACTGCTTGAGTAGTAGCTGCATCGACGAGTTAGCGACAATGGCCCGGCCCATTTTGCTACCCATAAAGTCCTCGACGTCCTGGGTGATGGTCGTGAGGCCGAGCTGGTATTTGCGGGCGCGCTTGGCGAGAGAAAACAGGAAGTTGGCCGAGTCGTCGTAGCGCATCAGCTGCCACGCCTCATCGACGATGAGCATGCGCCGCTTTTGGTCGGTACGCGTGATGTTCCAGATGTGATTGAGCACAATGTACATAGCGATCGGTCGTAGCTCGTCCTCAAGGTCACGGATATTAAAGACCACCATGGTGTTATTGATATCAATGTTTGATTGCTGACTAAAGATACCAGCGAAAGTACCCGAGGTAAACTTGCGGAGCCGTTGGGCAAGGCTTGGCCCGGTGCCGCCCATATGAAGCAGCGTATCATAGAGGTCGGCGATAGTTGGCGGTGTCGAGTGATGTGTCAACGGGTCGGCGGTGATGCCGACGCGAGCATAGGTGTCGATCAGCGCCTGGTCAATATCAGCCTCCTCGGCGGCCGTCAGTCCAGCGATAATCTGCCCGCTCGCTGTTGTCTGTGAGCCACCCAGCATCTGTCGCAGCAAGCCATGCAGCGTCACTAAATTCGCCCTCAGTGCATCGTCTGCCTCATCGGTATCAATCACTCGCGGTAGATCAAACGGATTAATGCGGGTGTCGCTGTTGAGGCTGAGTCGAATGTAGCTACCGCCAACGGCGTCGGACAGCTTCTGGTATTCGTTTTCTGGGTCGATAATCACGATGTCTGAACCAAGCATCATGCTGCGCAGCGCCTCGAGCTTGACGGTGAACGACTTACCGGCACCAGATTTAGCGAACACCACCATATTAGCATTCTCGAGGGAAAAGCGGTCAAAAATCACCAAGCCGTTATTATGCATATTGATACCGTATAACACGCCCTTGCCGTCGGTCAGGTCGGCCGAGGTAAACGGAAAGCTAGTAGAAATGGCACCGGTATTCATGTTGCGACGGACCTGGAGCTGGTCGGTCAGCTGTGGAATAGTGCTGTTGAGGCCCTGCTCTTGTTGGGCCGAGGCAACCTTAGAGAATACTAGCTGCTGGCCAAAAATTGTCTCAATCTTGTGTTGGATAAAGTTGAGCTCATCAATGCTGTCGGCATAAATCGTGATGTAAAGGCCAAAGCGGAAGAACTTTTCCGAGCCAATCTGTAGCTGATTGCGTAGTTCCTCGGCGTCCTGCAGGGCAGCTTCCATCGCTGGGTCGCGCACCTTGCCCTTCTCGGAATTGATGCTGAGGCTGGCCTCGAGCTGCGTCACTTTCTTGCGTAGGTTGTTGAGCACCACCTGGGTGTCAACTGGGTAAATGAACATACTGATATCCAGCACCTCGTCGATGTTGATCACCGAACTGAGCCAGCCGGTGTATAGCTCGCGCGGATAGCCGTAGACGTACATGGTGCGGCCGTATTTTGAGCCGAGGCGGAAGTGGTCAGACTTGAGCTCGAGGCTGCTTGGAGCGATAAAGTCGCGTAAGGTTCTCACGCCGGTGAGAAATGCCTGCTCTACCTCAGCTTGCTCACGGGCGCGCTGTTGAGCGGCGATATCAATGGCGTCTAATTTCTTTTTCCTAGCCATGTCGTGCTCCTCCATATCCATGTGGTGATTCGCCCTGACCCTTGCGGACATAAGTCGTTGCTAGCTCATCGGCGCCAACGCTCAATGGTTGTTGCGGTGCTACGTCAGGGTTGTATGAACTATAGAATAATTCACCCAGCTGTTTGGTGTTAAGCTGCGAACTCTTCACGCCCATCTGAAACAGCCCGCTCATTACCGCATCAACTCGGTTCTTAATTTCATCCTTGGCCTTTTCGTAGGCGGTTTGCTCGATCTTGGTAACGGTGTTATCTTTCTTGCCGCCAAAAAAGCTATCAAACAGACCCTTGGCTTGTTGTTTAATAACCTGTACGTCACCGCTCTGGTAGTACGGTACAACGATGTAAAAATCCTTATCCATGATATTGGCTTCTTGGGCGAGGACGTCGATAAAATTGATATAGTCGTCCATCAGCACGTTGAGGAGCATATTGTCTTGGTTGCGGCGAATATCAACGAGGCGATCAATATACGGTCCGATATCAACGCGCCGTGAGCGAATGAGTACTTGAACTGGAAAATAGAGTGAATTAAGGAAGTTTTGATAGCTAAACTCAACCCCTTCGCGCTCACGACCGCTCATCAGGTCAAAGTTAATCGACTGACACTGAACGACCGCCCGAAAGCTGCCATCATTCATGATGATCATATTTTCGCGCATCTCAGAAAATAGCAACGTGTTCTGGGTGCTGGTCGGGCCTTTTTGCTGAGGTTTTGCTTGAGGAGTTGGCTGCTGAGAGGCCTGTTGTGGCTGAGTGGGTTCGGGTGCGGGTGGTAAGCTGGGTGTTGGTTGTGCACCAGGTGTCTGTTGATTTGTTGGCTGCTGTGGTGGGCTGAGCTGGTTAGAATATTGGTTTGTGTACGGTGGTGTTTGCATAGTTGACACAGGATCTGGGCCAGAGGCGATAACACCCGGCATCACTGGCTGACCTGGATTTGATGGCCCACCAAACTGCGGCGCAGTAGCTGCGTCTAATGGATGATGATACGATTGTTGTTGCTGATCTGATTGCATAGACATCCCACCTAGTGAAGCGAAATCACCACTTCCTTGTCATGTTCTTTTTGGATGCGTCCAGCCTCCCGCTGCAGTGAGGCAACTGACAGGTCGCTGTGATTGCGCGCTAAGTCCATTATAGCAGGTGAAACGGGTGGCGTGCTAGAGGGCGCGGCTTGGTTGGCGTCGGCTGATGTAGGTTGTCGCTCGCCGATAGGTGTAATAATAGATTGCTGCATGGCTGGGTATGGATTGAAGGTTGAGGTTTGTGGTAAGGGTGTTTGGTCATCTTGGGAGGTCTGTGTGGTTTGAGCTCGCTGCATTTGCTGTACAATTTCATCGTGGCGCTTCTCGTCGGCTCGTTCAATGAGTGTTTCAAAAGCACGTGCTGTCTTGCTGCTCGGGTCGAGTGGATCTTGGGCAGTCTGAGCCTCGTTATACCAGTCTGCTTGCATTGAGCTTCCCCCCACCGAGCTGTTTGGATTGCTGACGCCACGCACCGACCAGCCGTGTGTATCTACCAGTGTCGCCAGATATGATAGTCGGCGATTAACTTCTGCTTGGTCATACCCCTTGCTATATTGCTTTTCCTCGATACGCGGAGCAATAACTTCGACCATTCGCTCAATACCATCGGCTCGCCACAGTCGTTGCTTGGGCTTAAGTATAAATGAAATAACTGCTGCGAGATAAACCTCCATTGGCTGATCCTTGCGCAGTGGTAAGGCTAATGCCCCGAAAAATAGCGCAATTGGCACCGGGATGATCGCCAGTGGCGGCAGCACCGAGAATAGGCCCCATGCTAGCGCAACCATTCCAACTGCAATAATCAAGAAAATGAACTGCTTGAAGCTAAACGGCCCGAGCAGCTTGTCATCAGCTTCCACATCCTGAGGAACTTTGTAGACGGCCATTGAGTATTATTATAGCAAGCTTAGAGGCGATTGCGAAGTTGCTGTAGTTCGCGTTGAGTATTCTCAGCAATGCGGCCACTGAGTACCGGTGAACTAAGGGCCTCGTTAATTTTATTTTTAAGTTCATGCTTCACCCGACTCGTGATACTATTATTTAGGTTCGCCTCAACCACCTCTGTGAGCAACTGTGCACCCTGCACGTCCATTGGCGCTAGCTCCTCCGGCTTAAACTTACCTTTCACTACCCACGACTCAATGTATTTAAGGAGGTCGTTGTGTGATCGAATGTTGCCCTGAATGACTTCGTCAACAAGCTTACCACCCAAGAAAGGTGCCTTCGACTTGATGCTTGATTTGGCGAGGGATGAAGAGATAGTTCCCCTGAATTCCGCAAGACTGCTGCCAGACAATGCTGTAATTTCTGCCACCTGCTCGACAGTGCCATAGGCGAGCCTATCCTCAATAGCCGCTTCGCGAGTGAATAAATTATTTGATTTGAAGGTTCTCATGTTACCATGATCGTCGCGTGCAGTAAACTCTTCGCCACGAACGTGCTTCTGAAGCTGATCCGACGAGAGCTTAAAGTGCTTGATAATCTCAGCGCCTTCTTGAACAGATTTGCCGTACTCTTGGCGCATAGTAGTGATAGCTGACGCGATGGCTGCATCAACACCTAGATCGCCATAAATACCACTTGCGAGTTTTTGCAGCTCATCATTTTTAAGCATATATTCAGCCTGCTGGTTGTTCTTTACGCGATTGGCATTATTTTGGCGCATACCCTCAGCAGCCATTTTTACTGCATTAACCTGGATATTTCGGACTATATGTTCAGTATCGCTGTTAGCCCCATAATCTGGCACATGTCCAGCTTGAGCCTCGATGTATCTATTTTCAAGAGCCAACTCTTTTCGCTTGGCTTCGTCTGTAATGCGACGCAACTCAAGATCCTTGTTCATAGCGTCGGTATTGTATCGCCGATAGATAGACCAATCTTTGTCCAGGCCTTTTTCAATCGTCTGTCTGTCCACATCAAGGCTGCGTTTAACTCGATCGGTGTCGGCGTGTAGCCGTGAGCCCATATACGAACGCTCAGCACTACTCTTGAGGTTTTCTAGCTTTTCTTGTCGTGCTCGCTTTCTGTAATTTGCTGCTCGACCCAACCGACGTGATACACTCCATTTTTTTAACTCGCCATCTTTTTTACCCAGTGAACGTCTGTTGGCCCACCCCTCTCCCGCTTCTCGTGCAAAATTGCGCGTCCGGTCGATAAGTCCCTTATTTGGATTGTTAATAATTCCGGCAAATCGGTTAAGTAACCCACCGCTAAGCTTGAGTATGAGGGGTGCTAGCGCTAACGGTGCGATCTGTACCGCCAACCCCAGAATAACCATAACTATAGTTGTTGAATTTTGTAAAATTACCATTGCCGCCAATTGAGATCCGCCAAATATTGCTGAAAATGCCGGAAAAAAGATGAGCATTGTTAAAAATGTTTCGCGCCACTTCTCGAACCACTTTTCTGTTCCTGGTAACAGATAGCACACGAATGCAAGAGGAGAAATAATAGTTAAAATAACAATGAGGGCTTGGCGTGCGGCTAAAACCAATAAAACCACAAGTAGTGTTAGCGCCGCCCCGAGCAGTATAGGAAGAAGCAGGATAATCGCTGCCCCTGCGGCGCCTCCAGTTGCCACAAGGGCCAGATACCCACCCGCTGCGATCGCCCCACCGGCGGCAGCACCCGACAATACGATCGATGCTATACCCTCCGCACTAAAGATTTTGCCCGAGTTGGCTGCTTGTCCGGTTGTTGCAAGCGCATTGCGAATCTGGATGAACATATCCTGGAAACCGTGCCCGGCAATATTTGAGAGGTCGATAGCGAGGGCGCAAATATAATAAGAAATATTGACCAGTAGAGCAGATATAATTAATCTTGGTAACATTTTTTTAATACCATAGTTACTAATACCAAATGAGGTAACCTGTGAGTAAATAATCACTAAAAACATTATAATGAATACCGCATTGGCAAAGCTGAGCATAATATTCCATGCTTGGCGTAGTCCACCCTTGGTGTCGGATACATTTAGGGGCTGCGTCTCTAAGAATCCACTAAGTACATCATAAAGCCAGTCCATACCTCGAGCCAAAAATGTTGTAACTGGGCACACAACCCACCCTATGTCCGCAATACCACACTTACTGGTCGTGGTCTCGGAGTGTTCACCTGCCGGCTCAACAGAAATTGTCTGAGACGATTTTCGACTGTAAGTATTTGGTCGCGTAAGATCATAGCTAATTAGTTCAGCGGAAGATGCTGTTGCCATGTTAGTATCGGGTGGAAAATAAATGGCCTGCATCTCCTCGGTTGAGCCAGTTTTTTTGATGAGTGCATATATATGTCCACTAGGATTAAGTCCCATATTTCTAATATGCTCTTCGTCGGTGAGGGCAATATATGAATTACCATTGTAGACCAGGCCCTGATCTTTCCATGTAGCATCTGCTGCTGATGTATAATTTGACACCACGACAGCACTCAAAAGAATACTGATCAAAAGGCCTGCTGCTAATAACCCAAACCATCGTAACCACCCCGCTGATGGTTGCTTTCGTAAATATAACCACACCATTGCCGTTAATACTAGCATTTTTTATAAGAAAAGTCAAGAATCACCGAATAAAACAACAGAAACAAGGCTGGTTAAGTCATTCTTTATTGATTACTGTTTTTCTGGCCATTTGTTTGGTTTGACTGTGGGTTTGAGCTTGGTGCTGGGCTGTCCGCAGAAAAGACACGCTGTCCGTTTGATGTCTGAAATATCTGGGTATTATTATTAGTAATATTTGTCGTGTTTGGTTGGTTTGGTGTGCCCTGTTGGGCAACTTGTCGTGCCTCACTATAAGTAAGTCGCTTACCACCCTTCTGGTTTTCATTGTCATGAATAATCTTAATTTCCGTATTTTGCATTTGTTGTAAAGTGTCAAGAACATTCCTTGTTAACTTACCGGCATATACACCATCAGTGTCGACAAGCATTTTGCGCTGGTCTGGTGTCAGGGTGGCGGCACTGCCAGTCTCTAGCATTCTCGCCTGAGCCTCTTTGGTCATGTTGGCAAACTTTTCGGCGGTAAGACCACCTTTTTCTACTGCATTTTTAGCAGCCATAAATTGAGAGGCGGTCATTGAGTCGTTACCGGTGGCCCACTCGCGCGTACCATAGTCCTTCTCCATAGCACCAGCATGGCTACTCCGAATATTAGCTGCCAATGCGCTGCGCATCTCGCTCTCTAGAGGGCCATTATGCTCGGCATCAATAATTGCGTTATTAAATGCTTCGACACCCTTTGATCCGCTCTGAAGTAATTTGTTCTGTGCGGCCTGAGCGCGGGCTGTTTCTCCATTTGTAGCGGCCCTTGTGAGTTCTTGACGTAACTCTGGAAGGTCCATGTTCCACATTTCGGCCTCGAAGTTGCTGACTTCTTTACGATGTGATTCTTGCTGGGCTGCAGCAATCAGGGCCGTTCCCTCTGGACGATTGGCCAGACCCCTTAATCGTGAAGGATCTTCTGCCAACCCCTTGAGATATTCACGATTGGCAATATCCTCGTGTAGATGGATGCGCTGCTTCCGGTCGCGCTTGCGTCGATCAAAGCTACGGATAGCACTGCCAACTATACCACCACCCACACCATGGCGCATACCAGCTAGGTGCTCTTTAAGTCTATTGCCTGCTATCTCGCGCCCTCCCTGCTGTATGGGCGATGTTATCTTGCTTAGCCCTCCCCTTATTGCCCCCGCGAGTTTGCCAGCGAGAGTATTTGATTTAATTGCAAGCCAACTTATAACGCCAGTACCAAACAGCAAGAGAAGAGATCCCATAATCCGTCCGAGCGTGTTGCTAGTGCTATTATCGTTTAGGAGGATGAATGCGGTAAATTTCAATGCTCCGTAGTAAACGGCTGCTATAGGGTAGAGAAAGAGCATTGAAGTAAAAGTTTTCCACCAGCGGTCAAAAAGTGACTTTGTGTTTGGAAGGGTATAAGCAACGAGTGCCACGGGAGCAAAGACAGCGATAATCGGTAGGACGGCCATTCGGATAAGCAGTGTAACGGTACCAGCTAAGAAGGCTAAAGCAGCGGGCACAAGGGCGATCGCCAAAAATATCAGAATTCCTGGTAGGCTGATGGCGCCAATAGCCGCAGATATACCGAACCCCGCCGCAGAAAATGTGACGCCAGCAGTAATTACGTCCTGGACCATTCCGGCAGAGCCAAAGTTTATTGATTTACCACTTGATTTTGATATCACATCATCTAGAGTGGAACCTAAGATATTCGCCAGGTCAAACCCGATTTGCAAAAGATAAAAAGATATATTGGCCAAGATGACCATAATGATAAGTCGGGGTAATATCTTTTTAATCCCATAGTTACTAATGCCAATGCCGGTAACCTGGGAAAATACGACAATAAGAAATATAACTGCAAAAAGTGTGTTTGCAACGTCACGAAGTCTTCCCCAGGTTTGAAATATAGTGTTGCCCGGATCTGAGTTAAGGGGCTGACTGTGGAGTAGCCACTCAAACAGTCCCCACATTCCGTCCGCAAAAGTCGTTAGCCCCTGAATAATACCACAAATAACCCAACCAATGATAGGGACTTCTGAGTTACAGGTTTTTTTATCTTGACCACCTTCGGCAGACTCCTCAGATGATATGTCTGGAACAGTTGAAAGGGCTTTGCGGATTTCCTCAGGTGACTTACCCGATTGTTCAACGAGACAGTTAACAAGGTCTCCAGACGAGACAGTTCCACTAGAGGGTATCCTATCCTTGCATGATGCCAGCCACTTATCAACGTTACTTTCACAGGTTTGTTGGTCACCGCCGCCGTCAACGCACTGTTTGACGAGGGCATCGCGGATTGATTTTTGTATTTCTGTGGCTAAGTTTTCCGCAGTAGTCTTCATCTTTGCTGCCGCCGCCGGGGCAAGCTGTTTCATCCAATTGGCGATTTCGTTACAGGCTGGTGATGTATCACTCTGTGCCCCACCAACAAAACGTCGGTTGAGGTGAGGAAACATATTTTTTGAGCCGCCCTTTTTGATTGACAGCTTAGCTGGCGACGTTGTGCCGTCGGTGTTAACAACAGCAGACTCTACTATATCTGGTGCTGGTCCAGTGACTATGGAGGCTTGGCACCCCGCGTTGCCCGTACTCAACAACGACCCATAGGCCAGAGCATAGTCGACAGCTGGATCCTCCTCTGCGAGTTTAAACCGATCTCTCTCTGCTAATATTTTGTATACAATATCTTTGTTTTCTTTCGGTATTTTTAAGGCTCCCTTGAAGCTTCCTATGTTGTCACAGGTTATTTCCTCGGGAAAACCTCCCGTATTACTACTGCCGCGAGGCTTGAGGTTGCAGAGCATCTCGGTTCTATTGGCAAACCCAAACAGCTGGACAGCTGGATCGACCAACTCGTTACAACCATATTTGCCATCCTCTGGATCAACTAGTGGACTTACGAAGGGAATAGTGTCATTATTTACTGCCCATTCACCATTATCGGCGTGTCGAGCACTTTTCATAATATAGCGATTCTCATTAATACACTCTCTCATCGCCTGGGCAATTGCTCGTTTTTTGGCCGACTCAATATATACCCTTAGCATTGGGCTATCAAGTCCGGCCACTGTCGCTGCGCTTGCTATGGGCGATATAGCAGCAGTGACGATGTTCGCTATTAGAATGGCAGCACAAACCATCGCACTAAAGCGCCTATTTTGTTTTTGTTTGACACTACCTTTAGTAATCACTGACCCTATGATAAGCATAAGCTTAGCACGAGTCAAGACCGAGACACTGGATGACCACTGTTAACTATTTTGCTATGCCGACAAGCGTCCTCGGGTCCACTTTGCTACTGTCTGCATTGAACAGAATACCGTCGTTTGGGTGACTTCCTGAACCTATATAGACTCGTGCAATTAGGCCATTTTCACAGTATCTGTAAAAATTCTTAGGGTCTTTGTCGTGAAAATCAGGGTCAAATGGCTGAGTGTTCCTTGGAGTGACCAATACCAAGGTAAGTATACTCTCCTCCGGCGATCGGGGTTTTGGTGCATCATCTTTACTTTTTCTTAATACAGAAATGGCAGACACAGCACCATTAACGCCAGCTGCACCTCCAAATTTACCAGAATAAGCCTTGCTTGTTTCACTGATATACTCGCCTATACGATAATCATATCGTTGTGCATAACACATGTCATCGCATCCCCTGGGCGCATCATTGCTAAATATCTTTCGTGAGGCTTTGAACGTCTCGTATAGTATAGCATGAGCCTCATTTTGTTTATCTACGCCGGTACTAATGGTCATAGTATCAAGTGCGGTCGAGATCATATTTAAGACTCGTTCGGTTCCCTCCGGAGTGTCTGGGAATGTCTTGTGGTCATTCACAAGATCACTCAGGGTCGCAAGCATCGTCATCACATCCATGTGTCTCTCGTGGGGCTTGGCGGGACCAAAGGCACTAAATTTTTCACCCGGATTATTTTTTACCATAAATTCCCTGACCATAAACCATTTTATCCCAGGGTCTCTCTCTGAGCCTGCCTTTTCAAGTGTGTCGAGCCCGGTCCACGGGCGGGTCTCCACCTCATTGATACGTGGTACTTCTGTTGGTGATTTTGACTCTGATGGTGAAGTAGATGGTGATGTTGAGGGTGCTTCTACGGTTTGGGTTGGCCCAGGTGTACTTTCTTGCCCACAGGCCGCAAGGCCTGCAGTGGCTGCTACTGCGCCGCCGAGAAATTCGAGAAAACTGCGACGAGATAAGTCTTTTTCTAATGAACTACTTGGGTCATGGTTGTGTTTTCCTGCCATAACGCTTGGAGTCCTTTCTCTGGCCGGTGGCCAGTCATAGAGTAGTTTTAATCCACCTCAGAGTAGATAAGTTAAACTCTGAATAATATCATTGTAACACATTCTGTAAATTTAGCAATGCCCTAACGATAATAACGTAAACAAAAACAGCCCTTGTTCTACAAAGATGGGCTGCTCAGGTAATAACATTCTCATTCTGGCGCGCCCGACCGGATTCGAACCGGCGATCTCCTCCGTGACAGGGAGGCGTGATAGGCCAACTTCACTACGGGCGCATAACTTTCCGTATGATAGCAAACTTTTATGGCTTTTTCAAGAAATCGTTTGCATTTTTCCTGCCACTATTTTACAATTTAGGGTAAGAGATCCGTTATGACAAAAAGAAATATTCTCATTACTACCACTCTTCTCGCAACTGCTGTGTGCGGTACTGTGCTGGCTACTAATATTGCGCTTGCCCAGAGCAAATGCGGTGGGGCGGACACAGCAATTATTAATTGTAATGGCGCGACTGGTGATGCTGCTATTCTCGGTATCATCAAAATGGTTATCCAGATCATGACTGCTGGTATCGGCATCCTGGCGGTTGGCACGGTGATATATGGTGGTATTCTCTATTCTGCAGCCGGTGGTAGTCCGGATAATATCAAAAAAGCCAAAGAACTTTGGGTTAACACTACGGTCGGTCTCATCATATTTGCATTTTTTGTAGCTATCACCAACTTCCTGATCCCCGGGGGGGTATTCTGATGAAGCATATTGTGATCGCGCTGGGGCTGATGATCGCGGGGTCACTGATGCTGTCGGTGGTTCAAGCAACGCCGGCCAGCGCGGCCTGTGGCGGCAACATCTTGACGCTCAAGCCGTGGTACGACGGGCTGACCAAGTCGGATTGTAATCTCAAAGCGATTGTCGACAATAACGATAAGCGCGCCCAAAACGATCCGGACAATTACGCCACGCTCAACGGCTTTATCTGGCGGGCGATACTGAATGTTGTTGAGGATCTGTTGCAGCTGGCGGGCTTTGTGACGGTCGGCTTTGTGATATATGGCGGCTTTTTGTACTTGACAAGCAATGGCGAACCAGGACAGATGGCTAATGGTATGAAGACGGTGATCAATGCGGCGATTGGCCTGGTGATTGCTATTGCCTCGGTGGCATTGGTGAACATCGTAGCTGACGGATTGGGGTTGCCACGATCATGACGTTGATACGTTTTATGGCTGGATTACTGGGATCGCCAGACTCACTCGGTATCCCGACAAACAATGCCTCGACTGATGCACTTAGTAGCATCCTCAATACGGTGTATTTCTTTGCCGGGGCGATTGCAATTTTGATGTTAGTGCTGGCTGGTATTAACTATGCTAATTCGGGCGGTGATACCAACAAGCTCACCAAGGCAAAAAACACTATTCTCGGTACTATCATTGGCATTGTTATCATCCTCTCCGCATTTCTCATTACTAACTTTGTCATCAGTGGCATGAAAGGATCGGCAATATGAAAAAACTCGTAGTAGTTATCGGTATGATAGCAGCGCTCATCACTCCACTTGCGGTGGTGTCAAATGTATCCGCTCAAAATGTGGATATTTATGGTGCCTGCTCTGGCTCTAGTGGTGAGGTTTGTAAGAACCGTGGCGCAACAGTGCAGCCGCTATTCAAGAATCTTATCGATGCGATTTTGTTAATTCTTGGGGCCATTTCGGTCATTATGATAATCGTCGGCGGTTTTCAGTATGTAACTTCGGCTGGCGACTCTAATAAGGTTAAAACGGCTAAATCAACTATCATGTATGCAGTGATCGGTGTTGCAGTGGCACTCCTATCCTACACTATCGTTGATTTTGTGTTTGGCAAAATATAAGAAAAGGAGATACGTATGAAACGATATAGAAAGCCCCTCATAGCCGCCACTTTGTCGCTGGTAGTTGCTGTTATGGCTGTCGTAGCGCCAATTGCCGTGCCGTCCGCATCGGCTCAGTTTAGCAAAGGCATTGAGGCAGCTCGAACACCAGAGATGAGCACAAAACCCATCGGTACGACCATCACTGAGGTGGTTAATATTTTCCTCTACTTTGTCGGTGCGGTGGCGGTTATCGTTGTGATCTGGGGCGGTTTTCAGTACATTACCTCGTCAGGCGATAGCCAGAAAGCGACCACTGCTAAAAACACCATCATGTACGCGGTAATTGGTATCGTCGTGGTGGTCATGTCGTATGCTATTGTTAACTGGGTCTTTGGCTTGTTTAAGTAGCCAAATAATGATAAAATAACAGCTGAAGTGACATTAACGGTAAACAAGGAATCAATAAATGAATAAACTCAAAATTATGATCGCCGGTGTACTCACTATGACCGTGCTGGCGTTTGCAACGGTGCCGGTAGCGAATGCACAATATACCCTCAGGGAGGGTGCAGAGGCTGCTAAGGGTGAAGGTGCAGCTTCTGGCGTTGATAGGCCGAATGATCTTGTCAAGAACGTTGTCAATGGCATCCTCTACTTTGTTGGTATTCTGTCAGTAGTGATGCTAATCTGGGGTGGTATCCTCTACACTACGTCGGCTGGCGACTCCAACAAGGTGACCACTGCCAAAAACACCATCATGTATGCAGTGATCGGTCTGGTGGTAGCAATCTTTGCTTACGCCATCGTTAACTTCGTCCTCATCACATCCAGTGGTGTTGGCTCATAGGGATTAGACCAAACAGTTAACCCCCGGTATTGTCCGGGGGTTGGTTTTTGTGGTTTTAAAGTCTATAAATACTTTTTTAATTTTTATAAACTAGAGAACTTGGATTTTCTTGGCACGTTCTTGTTTAATTTTCTCGAAAGTGATGGTAAGTACACCGTCCTTGAGCTCGGCCTTGACGCCCTCTTCGTTCACTGCGACTGGCAGTGCCAGGGTACGGCTGAACTCACCCCAGTAACATTCTTGGATGTGCCAGTTGCTGACATCGGTCTCGTCGCCACTTGATAATGTGCCACTAATTGTTAGAATACCATCTGAGATGCTGACGTCCAAATCATTGCGATCGACACCAGCAGTTCGTGCCTTAATGATGAGTTCGGTTTCTGACTCAAATACATCAACTGCTAGCTGCCCCATGAAATCATCGGCTTCATCTTCCCAGTCATCGTCGGGAGCGGGCGTCGCGCTAGCCGGTGCTGCAGCAGCAGGTGTGGCTGGTTGCGGCGCGTCGTTAGCCAGATCATCATTTAAGAAGGCTGCGGTTAGCTCATCTTCAATTAACAAATCGTCGTTTTTGCGTGCCATGTTTCCTCCGCCTTTATGGGCTGATTGACAATATCACCTATTAGTATAACGGTTATGTGCGTTATAATCAATAGTGAAAGGCGAAAAAGCGAAAAATGCCTCTTGATATGCTATTATCATGCATTGCACCACATCACTGCTATGGTTGTGGTGTGACTGGCTCACTTTTATGTCAGTTGTGTCTTGGGTCGGTGAAGCGGAGTCGCTGCCAGGTCTGTGTGATTTGTGGGCAGCCGTGCGCTAGTGGCAATATGTGTCGGCGATACGCCCTGCCCTATAAGGCGCTAGACTGTGTGTTGTGGCGACGAGGCGTGGTGGCGCGGCTGATTGATGATTATAAGTTTCATCGCGTGCGTGCTATTAGTAGTGTATTGGCTAGGCTTCTAGACGAATTGCTCCCAGAATACGATGCATCAACGGTGGTTGTGCCGGTGCCGACAGCTCCTACCAACATTCGTAAGCGTGGCTATGATCATATGTTGCTGGTCGCCCGGCAGTTTGCTCGGCGGCGAGGCCTGAGGGTCGAACGGCCACTAGTCAGACAGACGAATGTCACGCAGCATTATGCTCACTCGGCGGCTGAGCGTCGAAAGCAGGCGCAGCAGTTTTTCCGCGCACGTGGCGTTCGGGCTGATGCTCCCTATCTGATTTTGGATGATATTTTCACTACTGGCTCAACAATCAAGGCGGCAGCCCAAATGCTACGAGCGGCTGGTGTGCGGGATATTCGTGTGGGGATTATCGCTCGTCAGGGGAACGATAAAAAGGCTGCTATAAACGATGAGGTAAACCCTAGTCGTGATGGTACGAACTCCCCCGAGCAATCTCTTGGGCGCGGTACAGCTGCTCGGCGAGGATGAGTCGCACCAACTGATGCGGAAACACCAGGCGCGATAGCGACCAAATGATGTCGGCTCGCCGGTGAAGCGTCTCGGTGACGCCATAGGCCCCGCCAATGATGATAACGATGTGCTGATCGGTATGATCGAGGATGAGCCGCGATAGTTCTGGCGAGCTCAGGTTGCGACCGCGCTCGTCGAGCAGGATGACAAAGTCGTGTGGTTTGAGGCGAGACATTAGGCGCCCTGACTCGTCCTGGCGCGCTCTGTCACCAATTTGGCCGGAATGCGGGATGATGATCATTTCTGCGGCGAATGGCGCTCTGAGGCGCTCTAAGAAGCGCCTAATGCCCGGCTCTACCCAGGGCTCGTGCCGCTTGCCAATGGTGAGAATAGTAATTTTCACGTGTGGGCCTTCGGCGGAGCGTTATTATTGTGCAGGATAGCTTCGGCAGTCGCTTTGGCGATTTGGTGGTGAATATAAGCGGTCGGATGACCTACATCGTCACCCTCGGCTACCACACCAAGGCCGAATGTGGCGCAAGCATCGACATCTCCTGGCGGCTCGACCAGAGTGATGCGCGGCTCGTGCATGTTGGCTACGACGTCGCGGATGGCTTGATTAACTGTCTCAATAAAACTAGAGACGAAATGATCGGTGTCGTTGTTGATAATCGTTGGACAGATGTTGCGTGGCTGGATGGGCGTGGTATAGAGGTTGATGTATAGTTGGGCGTTGGGGGCATGTTCAAGGATGGCGCGGTAGGCTTGCTCGAGCGACTGACGATATTCGTCTGAGTACAGTCGGCGAAAGACATCGATATACATCTCGCTGTGTGTACCACACCGTTCGTGCAAACAGGCATCGAACACTACGTTGAGGTCAACCATATTGGCGCCAAGTGTCAGGGTGACGATATCGGTTTCGGGGCCAAGGGCGTTAAGTTGCGGCGGCTGGTCGTCAAACTGCTGGCCAGAGATATGCTCTGGCCCGGCGCCACGGCAGGCCACGAGGGTAATGTTACCCGGGGGAATGCCAGACGCTTCGAGTTGCCGCGCGTACGCTTCTGGTGAGCGCCGGCACTCTGTTGTTGTGTCGTCGTAATTTCCTAGCCCTGCCCCGCTGGCGACTGAATCGCCCATGCCAACGACGTAGGTGTGCTCGGCTTGTTCGGGCGAAATGCTCGGGCGGCTGGACGCTGATAGCGCTAATGAAGCGAGGGCCGCTATCGTAGCGACCCCCTGCTTGGCTAATGTTTCTAGTCTTTCTCTCATGATATCGTGTCTGGCGGAAGGGGAGGGATTCGAACCCTCGGTACGTGTTAGCGTACGCCGGTTTTCAAGACCGGTACCTTCAACCACTCGGTCACCCTTCCAATTAATCGTAGCGACTGGATTCTGGCGGAGAGAGAGGGATTCGAACCCTCGATGGGTTGCCCCATACCGCTTTTCGAGAGCGGCCAGTTCAACCACTCCTGCACCTCTCCAAATTAAAATGGTACACCCGGCACGATTCGAACGTACGACCTTTGGCTCCGCAAGCCAACGCTCTATCCAGCTGAGCTACGGGTGCATACAGCCTTTCGGTAAAACCGATTGGCTATAACAAAAATATAAAGTGCTTTCAATGCCAGCGGCAATGAACTTTTGTATTCTAGCACACCTGTTAGCTCGGGGCAAGCTATAGCCTGATGATCCGAATGAGCTTCTCGAGCGCATCTGGTGCGATTTCCTGCATTGGCAGCCGCGCCCCCAGCATATCAACGATTGCTTCACCCTCGGCTTCAGAAAAATAGATGGTCAGTGCTGGTGAGAATCGCTTGACGGGCAGTAAGGTTGCCGAGTGTTGATCGCCGTCTTGACCCAGCCCAAAGGCCCGAAACTCACTAAAATCATACAAACGGTCGGCGACGTAAACCCCCTTGGGGCTGATGGCGTAATTAATCATCACTGACGGTCGTGACCGAAGTAATATAAGTGCCGCTGCCATAATCGGTAGCAAAATTGCGAATGTCCAGCTAGTAAAAACAAAGATTGCCAGCGCCATCAAAGCAAGCACGACGAAACCAACAGCGACATACCAGCCTGTCGTGCGGTGGATTTGCACACCCTCGGGAGCTTGCCAGGCGATGGGCTGTGATAAATCAGTTATCGGTTGGGCCGTGTCTTGACGGGTGTTCTCAGTGTCGGTTGTGTGTGGCTGCTCTTCCATATGTCTAGTATACCATGAGCGGCATGATCTACTATACGTTGGTGGAGTTGCCGCTGAGACCAACTACTGTATTGAGGACAAACTGAATGATGGCGTAAGCGAACAGGGCGACAAGTAGACCAATGATAGCATAGAGGATTGTATTCTTTGCCGAGGTGACAGCGTCCTTATTACCACTAGAAACAACGTAGCGAAAACCACCAAAGATTAACATTACTACGGCGAGAATACCAATGAAATACAGCATGATGTTGATAATTTTTTTCACCAGTGAGCTGTCGCCATTGGTTAGGTTGGTTGGTACACCATCACCACGCGCATCATTGATGCCGCGAGTGACGCCACCTTCGCCGAGTGCGAACACTGGAGTGCTCAAAACTGCTGTGCCGACACCGATGGTTAACATGATACTAGCGATACCTGCGAAAAACCTCTTCATGCGCGTTATTATCCTCTTTCTTACATTTGTTGTCAAGTTTTGTCGTTAGTCTGCTGACCGTAGGGCTAGCCAGACCGCTGCTTCTATGATACACTATTTTTAGCTCGTGGAGGAGTACCCAAGTGGCTGAAGGGGACGGTTTGCTAAATCGTTAGTACGGAGAGATCTGTAGCGGGAGTTCGAATCTCCCCTCCTCCGCCAGAGTTATGTTGTCGAGGTCTCGGTGTATCCGGGGCTTTTTATTGATTTATTGGATGGGTAGAATGGGTAGCGACGAGATGCCCCGGTGAGAATTACGATAATAAATAAGAAAATATTATTGACAAAATAAAAATCTTATGCTATTATCCTAATATTGCTATGGCTAAATTCCATAGAAATAAATACAAATAGAATATGAAGTATTTACCACAAATTATCACCACTGCCACCATGGCGTTTGGCTTATCAACCAGCCTCGGGGTATTTTTACACGATACGAATGTTGATAAGGCAGTCATCTCTGCTTGGCAGAGTATGAATGACACGTATCAGGTCGATGATGACCATCACAGCAAGCCTCATTCCTCGCCGCATACTCACTCTGATCACCATGATTTTTCGGGAGTGCTAAAAGACGGTCGAGCTCATCCGCGAACGACGCCTCGCAGTACTGATCGTAAGCACTTACACATCAAACTCTCCAGTCGTGGTGGTGACGGCGACATTGACGGACATCGATTAATGGTTGATCCAATTAGTGCAAGCTAATAACCTCAAGCTCACTGATAAGGCGCTGGATGAGTTTTTCCTGCTCAGCCAGTTGCTGACGGGTTTCCTCGACGAGATAGGCTGGTGCTTTTTCGACATAGGTTGAATTATCTAGTCGTGCCTGGAGACCCGATAAGGTTTGTCGGGCTTTGTTGAGGCGCATTTCCAGCTCAGTCTGGTGCTGGTAGAGCGTCTCGTCATCGATGTCCAGCCACACCTCCCTGTTCGCTGCAGCCAACCTGAGGCCACGTGGTTGATCGGTGTGCTCAATTGAGGCAAGGCGCATGAGGTGTTTGATGGTGTCAGCGTTTTCTTTGACCAAGCTGTCATTGCCATACAGTAAGCGATATTTTTTATTACCCGGTAGCTCCGTGATCACCCAGCGGCCTTCGGAGACTAATTCTTTGATTCGTTCAAATTGTTCAGCCTCAATCTCGTCGTATTGTTCTGGTGTTGGCCAGCTGTCGCGCATCAGAATACCGTCGGTGTAATTGAGCGTCTGCCAAATTGTCTCTGTGACGAATGGTGCAAACGGATGGGTGATTCTCAGACTGGTTGCTAGCACCCATGACAGCAATGGGCGGTTGATAGCGGTTTTTGACGATTCGATATACCAATCGGCTAGGT